>NC_020294.1:0-300000 GCF_000340795.1 Candidatus Kinetoplastibacterium desouzaii TCC079E
ATGAATGATTTTTGGCTAACCTTCATTACTCATCTCGAAAAGGAGTTGCCTCCACAGCAAATTAGTGCTTGGATAAAACCTCTAGTGCCTATTTCACTTGATGAGGGAAATGGAGTATTGCATATTTTGGTTCCAAATAGATTTAAGTTAGATTTAGTAAGAAAGAAATTTACTGATAAAATAGAGATTTTAGCATCTGATTGGTTTAAAAAACCAATCAAGGTTTTGTTTGAGCTACCATCTAATGCAAACAAGTTGAAATATTCACAAAGTATTTCTAATGATTGCGAAAATGCTGATTTTAAACCAACAAATAATTTTTCTTCTGATGATTTCGTAAATAATTCTAATCATTTAGTTAAAAGTGAGTATGTTGTTCCTGTTGAATCTATTAGTCTTTCTTATGAGAGATCAAAGTTAAATTCTGTACTTACATTCGATAATTTTGTTACAGGGAAAGCTAATCAATTGGCTAGAGCTGCTGCTTTGCAAGTTTCAGAAAATCCAGGAGTTTCTTATAATCCATTGTTTTTGTATGGTGGGGTTGGTTTAGGTAAGACTCATCTGATTCATGCTGTTGGAAATTCCATGATTATTTCTAATAGTAATGTAAAAGTTAGGTATGTTCATGCTGATCAATATGTTTCAGATGTTGTTAAAGCTTATCAAAGAAAAGCTTTTGATGAGTTTAAACGTTATTATCACTCTCTTGATTTGTTACTGATAGATGACATTCAATTTTTTTCAGGAAAAAATAGAACACAAGAAGAATTTTTTTATGCTTTTGAAGCTATGGTAGCTCAACATAAACAAATTATTATTACCAGTGATACTTATCCAAAAGAACTTTCTGGTATAGATAGTCGCTTAATATCCAGGTTTGATTCTGGATTAACTGTTGCTATAGAGCCACCAGAACTAGAAATGAGGGTTGCTATTTTATTGAGAAAAGCTGGGTTAGAAGGTTTGCCTATGCCTGAAGAAGTTGCTTTTTTTATAGCTAAGCATCTTCGTAGTAATGTACGTGAGTTGGAAGGAGCATTAAGAAAAGTATTGGCTTATGCCCGTTTCCATGGTCGAGATGTATTAACTGTTGATGTATGTAAGGAGGCTCTTAAAGATTTGTTATCTGTTTCTAATGGTCAAATAACAGTTGAAAATATTCAAAAAACGGTTGCTGATTTTTATAAAATTAAAGTTGCTGATATGTATTCTAAGAGAAGACCTGCAAATATTGCCGTACCTCGTCAGATTGCTATGTATCTTGCTAAAGAATTAACACAGAAAAGTTTGCCTGAGATTGGTGATTTATTTGGAGGTAGGGATCATACAACTGTACTTCATGCTGTTAGAAAAATTTCAGAAGCTCGTATAAAACAAACAGATCTTAATCATACTTTACATGTTCTGGAACAAACTTTGAAAGGTTAAAAATGAAATTTTTACAGGCAAGTAGAGAATCTTTGATAAAAACTTTATCTCGTGTAGTTGGTATAGTTGAAAAACGTAATACTATGCCTATATTGTCTAATATTCTCATAAAAAAAGAAGGTAGTAAGTTATTTTTTATTACTACTGATATAGATGTTCAAATGATGGTTCATGTTGATTTTGGATATTATGGAGATAGTGATATTATGTCAACTACAGTTGGGGCTCGTAAATTTTTAGAAATTTTAAAAGCTCTACCTGAGATGAGTGACGTGATTCTTGAATTGTCTTCAGGAAAAATTAATATACTTTCATTGAAAAGTAGGTTTTCTTTGCAAACATTAGATGCCAATGAATTTCCAATAGTTGCTTGTGATAATAATTGGGATATTAGTTTAGATTTACCTCAGAAGGATTTTAGAAATCTGTTAAATATGGTTTATTTTTCTATGGCTCAACAGGATATTAGATATTATTTAAATGGAATGTTATTAGTTTTTGATAATGGAAAAATTATTGCTGTTGCAACAGATGGACATAGATTATCGTATAGTTGTATTGAAACAGATAATTTCACAGGATATAAGAAAATTATTATTCCAAGAAAGACAGTATTGGAGTTGCAAAGATTATTACAAGATTCTGATGAAAAGATTTTCCTTGAAGTGTCTAATACTCAAATTAGATTTTGTTTTCCTGATACAGAATTTATTTCTAAATTAGTAGAAGGAAAATTTCCTGATTTTACAAAAGTAATACCAGTGGATTATCATAGAAAATTTTATATAGATAGAGATATCTTACAAGGCGCCTTGATGAGAGTTGCTATATTAACTAATGATAAATTTAAAGGAGTTAAATTTAATCTTTCTAAGAATTCTCTTAAGATATCTTCGTCTAATTCTGATCATGAAGAGGCTCATGAAGATTTAGAAATAGATTATGAATATGAGTCATTTGATGTTGGTTTTAATGTAAACTATCTACTTGATATAATTGCTAATGTTAAATCTGATAGTCTAATTTGGTTCGTTAATCCAGATAGCAATTCTTCTGCATTGATAACTGTACCTGATAATAATAATTTCAAATATGTTGTGATGCCAATGCGTATTTAATATGTATGTAATTGTTGTTTGTTAAATTATTTTAAAGATTGATTGTTAAAAGATATATAAATGTCAGAAATAAATAATACTAATTTGTTAGATGATGCCGCAGCATCTTATGGTGCCAGTTCTATTAAAATGTTAAAGGGTCTGGATGCTGTTAGAAAAAGACCAGGAATGTATATTGGTGATACATCTGATGGTAGTGGATTACATCATATGGTTTTTGAAGTTCTAGATAATTCAATAGATGAAGCTCTTGCTGGTTTTTGTAATGAAATAATTGTAACTATACATCCTGATAGTTCCGTTTCTATTTATGATAATGGTAGAGGTATACCAACTGATATACATAAGGATGATGAATATAAACGTAGTGCTGCTGAAATAGTAATGACAGAACTACATGCAGGTGGAAAATTTGATCAAAATTCTTACAAAGTTTCAGGTGGTTTGCATGGAGTTGGTGTTTCTTGTGTTAACGCTTTGTCTAAGTGGTTAAAATTAACCATTTTTAGAGATGGTTCTATATATCAAATAGGATTTGAGAAAGGTGTTTGTACTGAGCCACTTAAGATTGTTGGTTCTACTGATAAAACTGGAACAGAGGTTCATTTTTTAGCTGATTCTGATATTTTTTCTCATGTTGAATTTCATTACGAAACTCTTGTTAGAAGGTTGAGAGAGTTATCTTTTTTAAATAATGGCGTTAAAATCAAACTAGTAGATTTAATTAAAAATAAAAGTGATAATTTTTCTTTTTCTGGAGGAGTTCAAGGATTTGTTGAGTATATAAATAAAAATAAAAGTGTAATACATAGTAATATTTTTAATGCGTTAGGAGAGTCATCTGCTGGAGGTACTCTTGTTAATGTTGAAGTTGCAATGCAATGGAATGATTCTTATACAGAAAATGTTTTATGTTTTACTAATAATATTCCTCAAAGAGATGGTGGTTCTCATTTAACTGCTCTTAAAGCAGCTATGACTAGAGTATTAAATAAATATATCTCAGATAATGATTTTGCCAAAAAAGCTAAAGTTGAAACAGTTGGCGATGATATGAGAGAAGGTTTTGTTTGTGTTTTATCAGTTAAAATTCCAGAACCTAAATTCAGTAGCCAAACGAAAGATAAATTAGTTTCTAGTGAAGTTAGACCTGCAGTTGAGGATGTTATATCTAAGAAATTAGAAACATGGCTTTTAGAAAATCCAAGTGATGCAAAAGCTATTTGTGGGAAAATAATAGAAGCCTCTCGTGCTAGAGATGCAGCTCGTAGAGCTCGCGAGATGACTCGCAGGAAAAGTGTATTAGAAGGAAGTGGTTTACCAGGTAAATTAGCTGATTGTCAAGAAAAGAATCCTGCTTTATGTGAATTATATATTGTAGAAGGAGATTCTGCTGGAGGATCTGCTAAACAAGCTAGAGATAGAAAATTTCAAGCCATCTTACCTTTAAGAGGCAAGGTTTTAAATGTAGAAAAAGCTAGATTTGATAGATTATTAGGAAGTGAACAAATAACAACATTAATAACAGCTTTAGGTACAAGTATAGGTCCTGATTTTAATATAGATAAGCTTAGATATCATAGACTTATTATCATGACTGATGCTGATGTTGATGGGGCTCATATCAGAACATTATTATTGACATTTATTTATAGACAAATGCCTGAATTGCTGGATAGAGGATATATATATATTGCACAACCTCCATTGTATAAGGTTAAAGTAGGTAAAGAAGAACGTTACTTAAAAGATGATGAAGAAGAATCTGTTTTTAAATTAAATTTAGCACTTAAAGATGCTGAGATATTTCCTTATAAAGATTCTGAGCCTATTAATCATGATTCTTTATTAGAATTAGCTAATCGTTATATAAAATCTGAAAAGGTTATTACTCGTTTATCAAATTTCTTTGACGAGTCTGTGTTGATTGCTATTTTAGATGGAGTAGATATATCATTGGATAGCGAAGAAAGTGCAATTTATTCTCTAGAGGCTTTAATTAATAAATTAAATAGCTATCAATTATTAAAAGAAAAAATATCTGTTGATCTTGTTCAGGATGATTCTAGTTATAGTCTCAAAATAACAAGATTATCTTATGGTAATCAAAAAGTATGTATTATAGATAAAGAATTTATTAGAAGTAATGATTATATGATTCTAAAATCAGCTTCTAAACATCTTAATGGTCTTTTAAATGTGAATTCTATTGTTGCACGTGGTGTTGGAGAAAAAAGAAAGGAACAGAATGTTTCAGATTTTAGAGAAGCTATGAAATGGTTACAAAAAGAGGCAGAAGGAGTTATATCTAAACAACGATATAAAGGCTTAGGAGAAATGAATCCTGAACAATTATGGGATACAACTATGAATCCAAAAGTTCGTAGATTACTAAAAGTCCGTATAGAAGATGCTATTGTGGCTGATCAAGTTTTTAGCACTTTAATGGGGGATCAAGTTGCTCCTCGCAGAGAATTTATCGAAAATAATGCTCTATATGCCGGTAATGTAGATGTTTAATTAAAAAAATCTCTATTTACATAATATGTTTTTATTACTTTGAGATATTTGTATTCCTTCTTTTTCTATACATAGGAAGAAATTATTAGTATTATCAGCAAATCCATATACTGGACTCATGCAGTCAGATAAAACTATTATTTTTTTTAAATCATTTGGTTGAAGATATTTTATAAGGTCTTCTATTGTTTTCTTAACACAGTGACTACTAGCTTCTCCAGCAATAATTAGCTTGTCAGAGTTTTTTATAAAAGATAATATTTTATTGTTTTTAATAATTTGATTTTTATTATTTGTTAATTCTACAGCACTATATTGTTCTGTTAATGGATTTAAACCTTTTAGAAAGAATTCTACATTTTTAATATGAGTTTTTTCCCATTTGAGGCATGATTTACTTATATCTTTATGGATATTATGACCCCAACTGCCTATTTGGCAATGAATTGGCCAAACAATTAAACCTTGTTTGTATAGAACTTCTATGTTTTTAATATAATTAAAAGCATATTGTTTAAAATTATGATTTTTAGGAATAATTTTATTTTTTTTTATACTTTCTGAGTTTATTAAAGTAAAAGGTTTAAGTTCTTTCCCATCATATGTTTCCCAAAAGCTTATAAGAGATATATCTATTATATGATGAGTATCTAATGTTATGGCTATATTAGAGATATGTTTTATATTTTTATCTATAAATGCTGATAATCTTTGCATGTCATTATCAGCTCCTTTAATTGGTAGTGCAGGATATTCTTTGATACTATTATTATTTATAGTTGATAAATCACAGAAATCATTTTGAGGATCGATAATTAGTAGATTTATATTCATAATTACACACTAGTTCTTTTTTTCCTTGCGTTTTTCAAATTTAAACTCGATCTTAGAGTCTTTAATTACTAGAAATGCTTTAAATTTTCTATGTGTTCTTAATGATATAAAACCTTCAAGTAGATCTGTACTATGATTATTTAATAATTTTGAGGCTTGATCTTTAGATATTTCTTGTTGGAGAATATATTTATTAATTTTAAAATTGCATTTATTCTCACTGTCTAAAAATTTCTCACATATGTAACTAGTATCACTTTCAAATATAGAATGATTACATTTAGGGCATAATCCTATAGGTGTTTGTTCTGATTTGTCTATAGTAAAATTTTCTTTATTTTGTTGATTGTCAAATTCAAATTCTAATTTATAATCTTGGTTTATTTTTAGAATAGCGGTAAATGGTCTAAAGTTTTTGCTAATAAATCCATCTAATGGTCCAATTTTTTTTGTTTTTATTAGTTCTTCTACTTCTTCTATTTCAAAAGTCCTTCCACTAGGGTATTTGCTTATAGAAAAATCACATTCTGTGCATGTATATCTACGATAGTTTTCTTTAACAATACCTTTGCATTTAGGACAGTTGTTTTTTAAAGTTAAATAGTCCCCAGGAATATTATTGTTTTCGTATTCTTTTGCTTTTTTTACAATATTTTTTGTCATATTTACGATATCAGACATGAAACTAGATCTTTCTAGTTTTCCTTGTTCTATCTTCTTTAATTTATATTCCCATTCTCCAGTTAACTCTGGTGATGTAAGTTCTTTAATACCTAAACCAGATAATAAAGTTATAAGTTGAGAGGCTTTGGATGTAGGGACTAAATCTTTCCCTTCACGACGTATGTAATTTTCTGTTAATAATCCTTCAATTATAGAAGCTCTTGTTGCTGGTGTTCCTAACCCTCTTTCATTTATTGCTTCTTTTAGTTCTTCATCGTCTATAAATTTTCCAGCACTTTCCATAGCTGATAAAAGACTGGCTTCATTGTACCTAGCTGGTGGTTTTGTACTTAATTGATTATTATTAATAGATTCTGTGATAACTTCTTCATTTTGCTTTATAGAAATTAAATTTATATCATCAGATTCTCTTTCTTTCCCATATACAGATAGCCATCCTGGATTTATGAGAATTTTCCCTTCAGTTTTAAATGTATAATTTTTTACTTGTGTTGTTCTAATAGTATTGAGAAATTCAGCTGCAGGATAAAATATAGCTAAGAATCTTTTTAGTATTAAACTATATAATTTATATTCAATATCATTTAGTTTATTAGGAACTTGAGAGGTTACTATTATAGCAAAATGATCAGAAACTTTTTTATTGTCAAAAATTCTTTTATTGGCCTTAACCCAATTGTTATTAACAATGTTTTGAACACAATTAATCAAGTTATTTTCTATAAAATTAGATTTATTTTGTGATATCGATGACATAATGTCTTTTACAATTGATATGTAATCTTCTGGTAAATATTTAGAATCTGTTCTTGGATAAGTTATAGATTTATGTTTTTCATATAATGTTTGAGCTATACTCAGGGTTGTCTTTGCTGAAAAACCAAATTTATTATTAGCATCTCTTTGGAGAGATGTTAAATCATATAAACTTGGTGATAGTTGTGATGAAGGGTTAGATATTTCATTAGCTATGCCTATTTGATTTTTACATTCATTGCAAATAAAATCAGCTTCTATTTTTGACCAAATTCTTGATTCTTTTTTATCTAAGTTTGTTGTATCTTTCTTGAAATTGTTGTCTATCCACTTGGCATTATATACACCTCTATCCGCTTTAAAAGTAGCTAGTATTTCCCAATAGTCTTTTGGTATAAAGTCTTTTATTATTTTTTCACGATTGCTTACTATAGTAAGTGTGGGTGTTTGAACTCTACCAATAGTAGTTTTAAAAAATCCGCCTTCTTTGCTATTAAAAGCTGTCATAGCTCTCGTGCCGTTTATTCCTATTAACCAATCAGCTTCTGCTCTTGATCTTGCAGCATATTCAAGTGGTTTAAGAAGTTCATCTTTCTTTAAATTATTAAAAGCTTCACAAATGGCATTTTTAGTCATTGATTGTAGCCATATACGGTAGATAGGTTTCTTGCTTTTAGCAAATTGTATAATATATTTAAATATCAATTCTCCTTCTCTACCTGCATCACATGCATTTATTATGGAATCAATGTCTTTGCGTTTAATAACTTTGATAAGTTTTTTGAGACGTTCTGACGATTTTTTATCTATTGGAGCAAGGTCAAAAAAATCAGGAATAACTGGTAAATTTACAAAGTTCCATTTGCCTTTTATTGGATCATTGGAAGCTATAAGACTTAATAAATGTCCTGCACTAGATGTTAATATATAATTATCATTTTCGTATATATCATTTTCGCGTTTAAAATTTCCAAGTGCTTTTGAAATATCAAGGGCAACTGAAGGTTTTTCAGCAATAATTAACTGTTTTTTCATATAAATTAAAATTGTAATGTATTTTTTATATTTAGAATTTTTCTTAACTGTATTTAGAATATTATTGTTTTTTAGAAAAACTGTTAATTTTCTAGAAATTTCTGGAATAGAGTTCTATTATGTATATATCAATAATAAAGGTTTAGATCAATACTATTGAATTAACTATAGTCATTTTTTTTTTATCAAGAGTATTTTTGTTGTTTATTATGGTATTTTTACTATTATTAATACATTATAATTTTTAGTTACTTTTTTTAAAACTGTATTAGAAACTTAGATAATCATCAATTAATGTAGTATTAAGAATTTATTTTTATTCTGTATGTATTAATATTTTTTATTAATCTTTTATTTCTCCTGGTAACAATTTTATGAAATTTGATCAATTTGATTGTAGCTCTCTAATGGAAATTACTCATAGACCTGATTTAGTTTTTCTTCAAGGTTCTGGTTCATGGTTAGAGGATAGTAATAAAAAACGTTATTTGGATTTTGTGCAAGGATGGGCTGTGAATGCTTTAGGTCACTCTGCATCAGAAATGATAACAGCTATAGAGAGACAATCTAAATTATTAATTAATCCATCTCC
The DNA here is from genome assembly GCF_000340795.1 of Candidatus Kinetoplastibacterium desouzaii TCC079E. NCBI lineage: Bacteria > Pseudomonadati > Pseudomonadota > Betaproteobacteria > Candidatus Kinetoplastidibacterium > Candidatus Kinetoplastidibacterium desouzai. The sequence continues at coordinate 8,971 of NC_020294.1, forward strand.
AGCTTTTTATAATTTGCCATCTATAGAATTAGCATCACGTTTGACTAGTAATTCTTGTTTTGATAAAGTTTTTTTTGCTAATAGTGGAGCAGAAGCAAATGAAGGAGCTATAAAATTAGCAAGAAAATGGGGAAAAATTAAGAAGAATGGAGCTTATAAGATAATAACTATGAAAGATAGTTTTCATGGTCGTACTATAGCTACTATGTCTGCATCTGGAAAATTGGGATGGGATACAATTTTTGCTCCTCAGGTAGATGGGTTTTTAAAAGCAGAAATTAATAATATAGATTCTGTAGAGTCTTTGATAGATAATGAAGTTGTTGCTATTATGTTGGAGCCTATACAAGGAGAGGCTGGAGTAATACCAGCAAGTGATGATTTTTTAAAAAATTTAAGACTGCTTGCTAATAAGAATAATTTATTACTCATTGTCGATGAAGTACAAACAGGTATGGGTAGAACTGGAAAGCTTTTTGCTTATCAACATCATAATATTTCACCAGATATTATGACATTAGGAAAAGGAATAGGAGGTGGTCTTCCATTGTCAGCATTATTAGCACGTGAAGATGTATGTGTTTTTTCATATGGTGACCAAGGTGGTACTTATAATGGTAATCCATTATGTACAGCAGTTGGATTGGCTGTTTTTGATACTATAAATGAACCTAATTTTATGAAATCAATTGTCACTAAATCTGAAAGATTGTCAATTGCTTTAAATAAATTATCGAATAAATATAATTTATTAGGAGAAAGAGGTAAAGGTCTATTAAGAGCTTTGATACTTAATAGTGATGATGGTAATAATATTGTTGAAATTGCTAGAAATTTAGAGCCAAATGGTTTGCTTCTTAATTCACCTCGTCCTAACTTATTGAGATTCATGCCTGCATTGAATGTAAAAGAAGAGGAAATTGACTTGCTAATATATAATTTAGACAATATTTTTTCTAAAATATTGAAATAACATTTTTATAGCTCTCTATTAATTTATATTTGAGTTAATAGAGGGTATATTTTTTTCTATACAATATTTTGCAATTAGTTTATTTATTTCTTGTATTGTGGCATTGTATTTGTTACCAGCTAATATTGGTGATGTTAAGTACTTGCCACCAACTATAAAAACAGGAATTGTTGTTAAGTTACATAATTTTACTAGATTATTATATTTTTTAATTTTAGTTTCAATGCTAAAAGAATTATAAATTTTATTAAACTCTTCTATAGGTATCCTATTTCTTATTAACCAATTTTTTATTTCTTTGTTTTTTTTAAAGTAATTTTTATTTTTAGAAAGTTCTATGAATATTTCTATATTCAGATTTGTTTTTCCTAATTCTTCAATTGTAAAATAAATTCTTTGTAAAATTTGAGAGTGATGATTATTAGCAATAGGAATTCTTTTTAATATAATATTATCCTGAATATTCTTTTCCCATTCTTGTAAATAAAGTTCCATATTATTACAGTGAGGGCATATATAAGAAAAAAATTCAATTACTTCTATTATATTTTCTTTTTCTTGTGGAATTTCAAATGTTAATGTTTCATAACTTTTTGCATATACCATGTTTTGAATGAACATAGTAAATATTATATTTAATAGGATTATTTTAGTATGCATATAAAATAATATTTACTATATTCATTATAATTGCAAAACATATTATGTTTGTATGGTTCTTTTATAATTTACAATTATTTAAATTATGATTTTTTAAATAACAGTTGATAGTATATTTACTTTTTGTAAAATATAACATATCAAATATTATGCATGTTAATTTTACAAATGATCACAAAAATATTTTGATATATTTTAATATATGGGCTTTACATCTCTTTTAATGCTGATATTCCTAATAAACTTAAACCATTTTCTAAAACTTGTAATGTTGCGTTTAATAAACGTAACCTTGCTAATTTCAAATCAATTTGTTCAACTATTACATGTTCTGAGTTATACCAAGTATGGCAATCTGCTGCACATTCTCTGAGCCAGAACGCAATATAATGAGGAGCTAATTCTTCAGCAGCTTGTTGTATAATTCCAGGAAATTCTGCAAGTCTTCTCATTAAATTAATTTCAGAAATTTGATTCAAAAGCATAATATTTGAATTTATAATTAATTCTTTGCTAATATTTGCTTTTCTTTGTATAGAATATAGTCTTGCATATGCATATTGTATGTAATAAATAGGATTGTCTTCTCCTTGAGATACAGCCAAATCCAGATCAAAAATAAATTCTGTATCAGCACGTCTTTGTATAAGAAAATAACGGGCCGCATCACATCCAACCCAATTTATTAAGTCACGCATTGTGACATAGGTGCCGGATCTTTTAGAGATCTTTATCTCTTCTCCATTACGTATAATTTTAACCATTTTATGTAAAACATATTCAGGATAGTCTTGTGGTATATCCTTAGACAAAGCTTGTAGACCAGCTCTAACGCGTGCAACAGTTCCATGATGATCACTTCCTTGTATGTTTATAGCTTTATGAAAACCACGATCCCATTTAGTTTTATGATAAGCAACATCTGGTACGAAATATGTGTAACTACCATCTACACTTTTACGCATGACTCTATCTTTATCATCACCAGTATTTAGGGAGGTTGTTTTTAGCCATAAAGCACCATCATGTTCATATGTATATCCACTATTTATTAGATCTTCAACTATTTGATTTACTTTGCCTGATGTGTATAAAGAACTTTCTAAATAATAACTATCAAAAATAAGGTTAAATGATTTTAGGTCTAAATCTTGTTCTTTGCGTATATAAGCAACAGCAAAATTTTTAATATCATCCAAACAATTAATATTACCTGTAGCGTAAATTTTTAAGCCATCAACTGTAATAATAGATTCTTTATTTATAAAAGCTTTAGCAATATCTATTATATACTCACCACGATAAAGATCTGTATCGTTATATTCTGGATCATTTAAATCAATGTTATTAGCTCTTGCTTGTACACTAAGAGCCAAGTTATTAATTTGATTACCAGCATCATTGTAATAAAATTCACTTAGAACATCCCATCCCATTGCTTTATAAATCCTGCAAATAGTATCACCTATTGCTGCTTGTCTGGCATGTCCAACATGTAAAGGTCCTGTAGGATTTGCGGAGACAAATTCTACTAATATTTGCTTGTTCTTTAATTTATTTTGAGAATGACCATATTTATCTTTTGTTTCTTCTATTTCATTTATAACTTCTACAATAGATTTATCATTTAGATAAAAGTTAATAAAACCTGGATTTGCTATTTCTATATTCTTTATTATGTTTTTTATATCTGGATTATTGTTTAATTGATTTACAATATCTTTTGCTAAATCTATAGGTTTTTTGTTTAGAGTTTTTGCAAGACGCATGGCGATATTAGAGGATATATCACCGTACGATTTTATTTTTGGTTTTTCTAAAATTATATCTGTTTTTATATCGTAGTTTAAATTATTGATAGCTGATTTTATAATTTTAGCAAGTTGGTTTTTTTGCTTTGGAAGCATAGTCGTATATCTTAAAACGTTATGATTATTAAAGAATGTAATAATCTATCTGACATTTGATTTTTATATTTACATTAAATATGAGTCTAGATTTTTAATAATTCTAGACTCATATTTAATTATTTTAATTATTGTGCAAATAGTTTTTTAATCATTTTCGGAATGATAATGTCTATTGATTGCACTTAATACAGCTCTGAAGGAGGCGGTTACGATGTCTCGGTCTATTCCTACACCAAATCCAGTTCCTGATGCTCCTATTCTTAATTCAACATAGCAAGCAGCTTTAGTATTTGTATTTGCTCCTATGGAGTGTTCATGATAATTCATTACTCTAGCAGGTATTCCTAATGCTGCTATAAAGGCTGATATAGCACCATTACCTTCACCTTTAACTAGACGTTTTTCATTTTTAAATTCTAGTTCTGCTTCGATTTTAAAATGTTTTTCTTCTATTTCATTAGGATCTCCATCAATACGATGGCGTATTAATTTCCAAGGATCATTTTGATTCAAGAAGTCTTCTTGAAATACGTTATAAACTTCTTCTGCAGTAACCTCTCTACCAGTTCTATCTGTAATTCTTTGTATAGAGCGACTAAATTCAATTTGTAATCGTCTAGGTAACATGAGGCCATATTCTCTTTCAAGTAAATAAGAAACTCCGCCTTTTCCTGATTGACTATTTACTCTTATTACTGCATCATAACTACGTCCTAAATCAGCTGGATCTATAGGTAGATACGGAACTTCCCAAACTTCATCAGATTTTTGTTTAGCCATTCCTTTTTTGATGGCATCTTGGTGGGATCCAGAGAATGCAGTGAAAACTAAATCTCCTGCATATGGATGTCTTGGATGAGTGGACATTTGAGTGCAATGTTCTACACAACGTCTAACTTCATCTATATCAGAAAAATCCAATTGAGGATTCACTCCTTGTGTATATAAATTTAGGGCTAGAGTAAGAAGATCTACGTTCCCTGTACGTTCTCCTTGCCCGAATAAACATCCTTCTACACGATCAGCTCCTGCCATCATAGATAATTCTGCTGCAGCGATTGCAGTTCCTCTATCATTATGAGGGTGTACGCTTATTATAACACTTTCCCTATTGTTTAAGTTTGTGTGCATCCATTCTATCTGATCAGCATATACATTTGGGGTAGATGACTCAATAGTAGCTGGTAAGTTTAATATGAGTTTATCTTCTGGTGTTGGTTGATAAATATCAATGACAGTATTTGCTACATCTAAGGCAAAATCCAGTTCTGTGCTACTAAAAACTTCTATGCTATATTCATAACGCCATTTTGTTTGTGGATATTGAGCAAATAATTCTTTTACTAAAGTTGTACCATTAACAGCTATTTTCTTGACTTCATCCCTACTCATATTGAAAACAATTTTTCTAAAAGATGGAGCACAAGCATTATACAAGTGTACTATTCCAGTTTTAGCACCAGCAACTGCCTCTATGGTTCTACGAATCAAATCTTCACGTGATTGTGTTAATACAGATATAGTTACATCATCAGGAATATAGTCATCTTCTATTAATTTTCTTACGAAGTTGAAATCAGTTTGTGATGCTGATGGGAAACCTACTTCAATTTCTTTAAATCCAATTTTTATTAATTGTTCGAAAAGACTAATTTTTTTCTCAACTGACATTGGTTCAATTAAGGCCTGATTTCCATCTCTTAAATCAGTACTCAACCAAATAGGAGCATGTTTTATATATTTACTAGGCCATGTTCTTTTAGAGTAGTCCTTAGTAAACGGGTGAAATGGTACATATTTATTAGCTGGTTTAGCGAGCATAATATAGAATCCGTAAATTGTTAAATTATTTTTACAAAAAACTACAATAGCTTCACATTATTAATTTTTGAAGCTAGATTTTTATTTAATAAGGTAAAAATGTTTATATCAAAAAATTACTTTTTTATAGTTTCAATTATAAGCAATATTTAATTTTTTAAATACTATAGTTTTATTAAATATACTTATATTAACATGTATAATCCAATGAGAAGCAAATAGATTAGTATTAATTTTATTAATGTTATTTATTTTAGTAAATCTATAGTGGGTATTTTACTTGATATTTTGTTATTTAGAATTATTTTATTATTATCTGAGTTTTTAATATTTATTGTGTTATTTTCGTAGTCCTTCTTTTCTATTAGAGAAACAGTATCTATTTTTTTGATTGGGCTGGTTTTTAAATTAGGGTCACCTAATGTACCGTCTGTTAACGGTTGAGGTGGTTGAGCTATAAATTTTTTACCATTTGCGCTCAAAATAGTACTTTGCGTTTCATGAAAACTATTTTTATTAATATCAGTGGAAATATTATAAGCCATGATATTTCCTATAATTAATGCTGATATTATAGTTATAAGAAAATTAATTAGTAATTTTTTAACAATTAGCATACACATTACTTAGAATGATTTGTTCCTGATATTTTTTCATTATGTTCTCTTATCATATGAAATGATATATCTGGATTTAATTCTTGTGATATTTTTAATTGTGCATTAGATTTTGCTAAAAAAGTAATATTACCTATAGTGTCATAGGCTATATTTGTGTTGTTGGAATTTATAAACTTATTCAGTGTTCTTTCATTATTGGAAGAAATCCATCTGGCTGTTATGTAGTTAGTAGGTAATATATTTACGTCAGCATTATATTCATATTGTAATCTATGAGCTACAACCTCAAATTGAAGTTGTCCAACAGCTCCAAGTATTAAGTTGTTGCTTTTATATAATTGAAAAACTTGTATAGCACCTTCTTCACTCAATTGTTTTAAGCCGGTATTTAGTTGTTTGTTCTTAAGTGGATCTTTTGCTTCAATGGATTTAAATATTTCTGGAGCAAAGCAAGGAAGACCTGTAAATTCTAAGTACTCTCCTTCTGTTAATACATCTCCAATTTGTAACACTCCATGATTTGGAATGCCTATAATATCTCCAGCAAATGCTTCATCTACTAGATCTCTTTTTTGAGACAAAAAGGAAACTACATTATTGGTTTTTATTTCTTTTTGTGTTCTAGATATTTTTAGTTTCATTCCACGTTTAAAATGCCCAGAATGAATTCTAATGAATGCAATCCTATCTCTATGAGCAGGATCCATATTGGCCTGTATCTTAAATACTAGTCCTGTGAATTTTGTTTCATTTGGAAGTATTTGTCTTTGTATAGTCTTTGTAGGTGATGGTGGTGGAAAATAATTAGTTAAGGCATCTAAAATTTCTTGTACTCCAAAATTATTTATAGCTGAGCCAAAAAACACAGGAGTTTGTTCGCCCAATAAAAAACTTTCCTTATTAAAATTTGGGATTGCTTCTTTTATTAAAGTAATATCTTGTTCTATTATCTTAAATAGTTTTTCAAAGGTTTTTTTATTACTATAATCCGATGTGTTTCCTGATAGAACACGTGGTATATTATATCTATCTTCCCCAGATTTAAAAGATAATATTTTATTTGTTCCAAGATCAAAAACACCTTGAAAAGATTTTCCCATACCTATTGGCCATGTAAACGGTATTACATCTATTTCTAAATGTTTTTCTACTTCATGTAATAGGTCTAATGGTTCACGAACTTCTCTATCTAGTTTATTTATAAAAGTTATTATTGGTGTTTTTCTAGCTCTACATACTTCTAAGAGCTTTATAGTTTGAGCTTCTATACCATTAGCTGCATCTATAACCATTAAGGCCGCATCTACAGCTGTAAGAACTCTATAAGTATCTTCAGAAAAATCTTGATGACCTGGAGTATCTAATAAATTAATAATGCAATCATTATATTCTATTTGCATTACAGATGAAGCAACAGATATTCCTCTTTGTTTTTCTATTTCCATCCAATCAGATGAAGCATATTTAGATGCTTTTCTTGATTTTACACTACCTGCAATTTGTATTGCTCCAGCGAAAAGCAATATTTTTTCTGTAAGGGTAGTTTTGCCAGCGTCAGGATGAGATATTATTGCAAATGTTCTTCTTCTTTTAACTTCTTTGTAGATATCCATATGTAGAATTTTTATGTGTTATTAGATAATTTATGATTACATAAAAGGGAAAGTAATGTATGTTTTTGCACATATTTCATATGAAGAATAATATTCTTTAGTAGTCATAGCTAGTAAAGTTAATTATGTAATAAATCAGAATTTTAAAAAGATAATCTACAAGATTGGCTTTAAGGTAGAGCTAAATATTATTAGCAAATATGCACTTATAAGTGATTCATAATTGGCTCCCCGAGCTGGACTCGAACCAGCGACCTGCGGATTAACAGTCCGTCGCTCTACCGACTGAGCTATCAGGGAAAAGTAATCTAATACAACAATATCTAATGATATTTAGATTTATCTTAGATGTCAATATCTTATTTTATAAAAATTCAAGTTTTATGGTGCCGACTAGAGGAGTTGAACCCCCGACCTTCGCATTACAAGTGCGCTGCTCTACCAACTGAGCTAAGTCGGCAATTTTAACTATAAATATTTAAATAATGTTTATTATACATGTTTACTCAACAATAGAAAAAGATTTTTTTTCTTTTTTTATTGTTGAGACTTCTTCACTAATAGTAAATTGCATACCTTCACCTGTTTCTTGCGCGTATATAGAAATAATTCTATCGATAGGAATAAAAATATTTTCTAATACTCCATTAAATCTTGTTTGAAAACTTATTTTTATATTGTCTATTATTAGATTATTTGTAGCTTCATTGCTAATGTTTAATATGATTTTTCCATTTTGGATATGATTGATAGGTACAATAGTGTCTTTGTTCACATCTACAAATATGTATGGAGAATAGTTGTTGTCTACGCACCAATCAAATATTGCTCTAATAAAATATGGTTTGGTAGAAATTTTATTCATATAATATCCTTTATCTGCGCATCAATTTTTCAGCTGGAGACAGAGATTCAATGTAAGCTGATCTAGAAAAAATTCTTTCTGCGTATTTTTGTAAAGGAGCTGCATTTTTAGATAATGATATTCCATAGTATTCTAGACGCCATAGTAAAGGAGCTATAGCAATATCTAGCATGGAAAAATCATCTCCTAGTAAGAATTTGTTTTTTAGGAAAATAGGTGACATTTGTATTAAACGTTCTCTAATGTTTTCTTTTGCTTCGTTAACTTTTTTGTCATTTTCTCCAATAGATTGATTTTCAATAATTTTTACTTGAGAGAATAATTCTTTTTCAAAATTATATAGAAATAAACGAACCCTTGCCCTTGTTAGAGGATCAGCTGGCATAAGTTGAGGATGAGGAAATCTTTCATCTATATATTCATTAATTATATTGGACTCGTATAAAATAAGATTTCTTTCAGATAATATTGGAACTTGACCATGGGGATTCATTGTAAAAATTTCTTTAGTTTTGTTTTTTAAATCAACATTATGAATTTCAAAATCCATCCACTTTTCAAATAGCACAAAACGGCATCTATGCGAAAAAGGGCAGGTTTCTCCAGAGTAAAGTACCATCATATTTTAAATTACCTCATTGTAAGAGCTTTTAATTTGCTTTTAAATTGGATTGTTTATATCTATAAATTCTACATTAATATCAAATTTTTTTTGTATGGCAATACCTAAAGCTTGAATTCCATATTTTTCTGTAGCATGATGTCCAGCACATATAAAAGGAATATCTAATTCTTTAGATATATGGAATATAGGCTCGGAAATTTCTCCTGTTATGTAGATATTAGCACCAGATTCAATAGCTTCTGTAAATTTATTTTGAGCCCCACCAGTGCACCATGCTATTTTATTAATTAGTTTATTAGAGTTTCCTATTAAAAGAGTAGATCGATTTAATTTTTTGCTTATATGAAAGTTTAATTCTTTTGCTTCAATTTCTTTCTTATAAGATCCGAACATGAGTAATGAGTTTTTATCATAACTTTCTTCTATAATATCAAACTCAAGTATCTTGCCTAATTGAATATTATTACCTAATGTTGGATGTATATCTAAAGGCAAATGGTATGAAAATAAATTTAAATCGTTTTCTAAACATATTTTTATTCTATTTTTCATTATTCCTGATATAGATCTACTAGTGTTATTCCAGAATAACCCATGATGAACGATTAGTGCATCAGCTTTTTTTATAATTGCTGCTTTTATTAATTCTTGACAAGCAGTTACACCAACCACTATATTTTTAATTTTGTCCTTGCCTTCTATTTGCAAACCATTAGGGCAACAATCATTAAATTTATTAGACTGTAGTAATTCATCTAACCATTTGTTTAATACGGAAGTTTCTACATATTTCATTTTTTAATTGTATAAGTATATCGTTTTATCTTTTAGAAAATATATATGAAATATAAACTAACAAGTAGTTATCTAGTGTGCAGGTTATTTCTTTATAAAAGATCTGAAAATTATCTCAATTAATTGTTAAGTAAGCACGGCACATGCAAATTTTAATTCTGTAAATAACCTTCAAATATTTCTTTTTACTGTAAGATTATTTGAAAATTTACCTAATATATGAAAATGTAAATGAAAAACTTCTTGTCCACTAGAAATTCCTGCATTACTTACTACTCTAAATCCATCTTTACAATCATTTTGGGTTGCAATTTTTGGTGCTAATAATAACATTTTTCCTAGCCAATATTCATCATCCATTGTTACATCTTGGAGAGATGCAACATGTTTTTTGGGTATTAGCAATATATGCACAGGAGCTAATGGTTTAAGGTCATGAAAAGCAATAAATAATTCATTTTCAAAAACTATATCGGCAGGTAATAATTTATTTGCAATTTTGCAAAATATACATTCATTCATAATATGTTTAGCAATCTTTGTTCTTATATCTATTTTCTTTTTCTTCAATCCCCGATAAACCTTCTCTTCTTTCTAGTTCATGCATAATATCTTCTGGTCTGATGCCATAATATGTTAGAAGTACTAAACAATGGAACCAAAGATCAGCGGTTTCACTAATTATTCTTTCTGTGAGGCCATCTTTAGCAGCCATTACTAATTCAGTAGATTCTTCTCCTATTTTTTTTAATATAGAATCAGGACCTTTGACTAGAAGACTAGTAACATAAGATTTTTCACATTCACTATTTTTAGTAGGTTTGCGTTTTTCTAAAATATTGGATAGTCTAGATAATATGCTAAATTTTTGATTGTCATTATTCATCTGTATATGTCTTTAGGATTTTTTAGTATTGTATTAAGTTCTTCCCAATATATAATATTATCTTTATTATTTTTTTGGTTGTTATTAATATTGTTTAATTTTTTAAAAAAACAACTATTTCTCCCTGTATGGCAGGATATATTACCTAATTGTTCAACTTTTAATAAGATTACATCTTGATCGCAATCTAATCTTATTTCGTGAATTATTTGAATATGCCCTGATTCTTCACCTTTTTTCCAGAGTTTTTGACGAGACCTAGACCAGTAAATAGCATTACCTGATTCAACTGTTAGTTGTAAAGCTTCTTTATTCATCCAGGCAAACATTAAAACAGTATTTTTTTTATAATCTTGTGCTATTACTGGTACTAAACCATCTGAATTAAAATTAACTGTCTCTAGCCATGTTTTAGGTTGATTTACATCATATTCCATAACAATTACCTTACAGGTATACCATTTTTAGCTAAAAAATCTTTACATTCTTTAATAGTATGAGTACCAAAATGAAATATACTAGCTGCCAATACAGCGCTCGCATGTCCATGTATAATACCATCTGCGAGGTGTTGTAGATTTCCTACTCCACCTGAAGCAATCACAGGAATTGGTAGAGCATCAGAAATTGTTTTAGTCAATTCAAGATCAAAACCAGTCTTTGTTCCATCTTTATCCATACTTGTTAGTAAGATTTCTCCAGCTCCATAAGAACACATAAGTTTGGCCCATTTTACAGCATCTAAACCAGTAGAAACCCTTCCTCCTTTTGTAAATACTTCCCATTTATTAGGTTCGTTGTCTTTAGATATTTTGCGTACGTCTATAGCTACTACTATGCATTGAGATCCATAATAAGATGAGGCTTCTTGCACTAATTCTGGGTTGCTAACCGCTGTACTGTTAATGCTGATCTTATCAGCTCCAGCATTCAATAGTCTTTTTATATCAGATAGTTGACGTACACCTCCTCCTACTGTGAGAGGGATAAATACTTGTGATGCAACTTTTTCTATAACAGGCAATATAAGATCTCTATTATCGCTAGATGCTGTGATATCTAGAAAAGTTAGTTCATCAGCTCCTTGTTCATCATACTTTTTGGCTATTTCAATAGGATCACCAGCATCAGATAAATTAACAAAATTTACTCCTTTAACTACACGTCCACCAGCAACATCTAGACAAGGGATTATTCTTTTTGTTAGTGAATTTAGGATGTTCATATTATTTAGTTAAGTTATCAGCTAATTTCTGAGCTTCTTGAAAGTCAAGAGTTCCCTCATATATACTGCGACCAAGGATGGCTCCTTGTATACCTTCATCAAAAACTTTACATAAGTCTTCTATATCTTTTATGGAAGCAATCCCGCCAGAAGCATATACTGGTATTTTGACATTTTGAGCTAGTTGGACAGTTGATTCTATATTTACACCAGAAAGCATTCCATCCCTTCCTATATCTGTATATATAATGGCATTACATCCATAGTCTTCGAATTTTTTGGCTAGGTCAATAGTATTATGACGAGTTATTTTACTCCAGCCGTCTGTAGCTATCTTTCCATCTTTAGCATCTAAGCCAACTATTATATGACCAGGAAAAGCCACACAGGCTTCATTTAAAAAACCAGGGTTTTTGATAGCTGCTGTTCCTATTATCACATAGGAAATTCCAGAATCTAGATAGTATTCTATTGTATTTAAGTCTCTAATACCGCCACCTATTTGAACATCTATTTTTTGATTGCTAGCTTTCAATATAGCTTTAATAGGATCATCATTCTTAGGTTTTCCAGCTACAGCTCCATTAAGGTCTACTAAATGTAGACGTCTAGCTCCGGCATTTATCCATTTTTTTGCAATTATAGAAGGGTCTTCTGAAAAAACAGTAACGTCATCCAAGTTTCCCTGACGTAACCTAACACATTTTCCATCTTTGAGATCGATAGCAGGAATAAGCAACATGATATAATAATAAATTATTGATTAAAAAAATTAAATAACTATCTAATAAAATTAGATGGTTATGGTTTCCAGTTTACAAAATTGCGATATAAAATCAAACCATATTGAGAGCTTTTCTCTGGATGAAATTGTACCGCAAATATATTGTTAGATATTACTGCACTAGGGAATGATAACCCATAATTAGTTTCACCCATAATAATACTAGAATCAGAAGGTTTGATGTAATAACTGTGTACAAAATAAAAATGTGTTTTATCTGGAATATCTTTCCATAAAATATGATTTTTACATTGTTTTACGGTATTCCATCCGATATGTGGAACTTTTAGAAGATTTTTATTTGTATCATTTTCTATATTGGATTTTATTTCTTTTTTTGCAAATAAAGGACCTTTAAATAAATAAACTTTACCTTTAAGAAAATTTAAACATTTTGTGTTACTAGCTTCTTCACTAGATTCAAATAACATTTGTAGTCCGACACATATCCCCATCATTGGCTTACTATTTGCCGATTGTTTAACTGCTTCTATTAAACCAGACTTTTGTAGATTGATCATTGTGTCTGACATGGCACCCTGTCCTGGCAATATTACTCTGTCAGATTCCAAGATATCTTTAGGATTGTTACATATACGTATAGTAGCCTCAGGAGAGGCATATTGTAAAGCACGAGCAACTGAGTGAAGATTACTCATTCCATAATCAACAATAGCAATTTTTGTCACGATATAACTCTTTTAAGGTTGTATTTATAAAACACCTTTCGTTGAAGGTATGATTCCACTCATTCTTTTATCTAAAAAAGTAGCTTCTCTTAATGCTCTACCAAAACCTTTAAAAATTGATTCACATTGATGATGAGCATTAAAACCACGAATATTATCTATATGTAGTGTCATAGAAGCATGGTTTACCAATCCTTGGAAGAATTCTTTTATTAAATCAACATCAAATTTTCCAATATGAGATCTATTAAAATTTACATTGTAATGAAGATAAGGTCTACCAGAAAAATCTATTACTACTCTTGAAAGAGATTCATCTAAAGGAACATAAGAGTGGCCATAACGAGATATACTAACCTTATCACCTAATGCTTGTTTAATAGCCATTCCCAATGTAATACCAACATCTTCAGCTGAGTGATGGTCATCTATATGATGGTCTCCTTTAGCTTTTATATCAATATCTATTAATCCATGTCTAGATATTTGTTCAAGCATATGGTCTAAAAAAGGCATTCCAGTAGTTATAGATTGCTTACCTGTACCATCTATATTAATAGAAATATCTATTTCTGTTTCTTTTGTTTTGCGATTTATTGTAGCTATTCTCATAATATCTATCTTTAGATTGTTTTAAGTACATGAAGTAGTTTGTTATTTTCTTCGCTTGTTCCTATAGATATTCTAAGGCAATTTTCTAATAGTTCATGAGAACCTGATAGGTTTTTTATAAGTATTCCGTTTGCTTTTAATTTTTCATATATTTTTAATGATCCGATTTCTTGATCTACTCTAGTTAAAACAAAATTTCCATGAGAAGGATATACAATAATATTTTCTATTTTTTTTAATTCAGATATTAAAGATTCTTTATTCAGTAAAATTTGTTTAGTTTGTTGGTCTAGAATGTTTTTGTTGTTAATAATTTCTATTAAGAATAATTCTGTTAATACATTAATATTATAAGGCGGTCTAACTTTATCGATCTGATTTATCCATTTTTTATTCCCAGAAAGATAACCAAATCTTAATCCAGCCAAGCCAATCTTAGATACTGTACGTAGAACAAGTATGTTTGGAATTTTTGTTATCATTGGCATCCAGGTATAATTAGTGAAGGCTTGGTATGCTTCATCAATAATTACTAAACCAGGTGCCTTTTCTATAATAGATTGAACTTGTTTATGATCCCATATGTTGCCAGTAGGGTTGTTAGGCATAGCTAAAAAAATTACTTTGGGTTTATGCTTTTCAATTGCATCAAGCATGTCTTGTAAGTTTAGTTGGAAATCCTTAGTCAGAGGAACTCCAATAAATTTAGCATGGTTAAATTTAGCTGCCATCCCAAAATACACAAAAGAAGGAGAGGGTGATATAACAACATCTCCAGGGTCACAGCAACTTTGAATAATCAAATGTATTAATTCATCAGAACCATTTCCAAATAAAACACTAGCTTCATTTGGAATATCAAAATTTTCTTTTATAATTCTCGTTAGTTTTGTTTTATCTGCAGATGGATAGCGATTTAGAGATAGTAAGTTTATTTTATCGTTTATTTTTTTGTATAAATTTTCAGGCAAACTATAAGGAGATTCCATTGCATCTAACTTAATAAAGCCCGATGAATTATTAATCGGATAAGCTGAAATTGACTGTATATCTTTTCTTATTGTTTTATTTACAACATCTAATTGGTTTTTAGATATTACCATGATATTTTTCCATTAACTCTATATTGAGCACTAGCTGCATGCGCTTGCAACCCCTCTCCTAAGGCAAGCTCTGATGCTACTTTTCCTAAATTTATTGCTCCTTGTTGAGATATTTTTATTAAACTAGATCTTTTCTGGAAATCATATACACCAAGTGGAGAAGAGAATCGAGATGTTTGAGATGTTGGTAATACATGGTTAGGTCCAGCGCAATAATCTCCGAGTGATTCGGAAGTATATTTTCCCATGAATATAGCACCAGCATTATTAATAAACTTTAATAATTCATCAGGGTTTTCAGTAGAAATTTCTAAGTGTTCAGGGGCTATAGTATTAGCAATAATACAAGCTTCTTCTAGATCTTTTACTAATATTAAAGCTCCTCTATTATATAAACTTTTTGTAATAATATCTGATCTTGGCATTTTAGGTAGTAATTTCTTTATGGATTCTTCTACTTGCTTTATAAAATTAGCATCAGGTGATAGTAAAATGGATTGTGCTAACTCATCATGTTCTGCTTGAGAGAATAAATCCATTGCAATCCATTCTGCTGGCGTTTTACCATCGCAAATAATAAGAATTTCGCTTGGTCCTGCTACCATATCTATTCCAACAGTACCGAATACTTTTTTCTTTGCATAAGCTACATACGCATTACCAGGGCCAACTATTTTATCTACTTTTGGAATGGTATTTGTTCCATAAGCTAGAGCTCCTACAGCTTGTGCTCCTCCTATGGTGAATATACGATCAACTTTACTCATAAATGCAGCTGCAAGAACTAGTGGATTCATATATCCATCTGGAGTTGGTGAAACCATGATAAGTTCAGATACTCCAGCTACCTTTGCTGGTATTGCATTCATAAGTACTGATGATGGATATGCTGCCTTGCCTCCTGGAACATATAAACCAACTTTATCTATTGGAGTAATTTTTTGCCCTAATATAGTTCCGTCTTTTTCTGTATATTCCCAAGTTCTAGATATTTGATGGTTATGGTATTCTTGTATTCTTTCTGCTGCAATTTCTAAGGATTTTTTTTGCTCTCTTGATATAGAATCAAGAGCTTCTTTCCATTTTGATTTTGGTATTTCTAATTCACTGGCATTTTTAATAGAAATTCTATCAAATTTGTTGGTGTATTGTAATAAAGCTTTGTCACCTATAGTTTGTATATCCAATAAGATTGAAGTGACAATTTTTTCTATAGAATTATCATCTTGAGAGCTAATCTTTAGAAGCTGTGAGAGTTTAAGATTAAAATCTTTTTCACTGGAATTGAGAAAGTTAATTTTGGTCATAGTCATGATAATAAGTTATTATGAACAAGCAAGTCTAGATACTATATTTTAGTTACTAGCTCGGCGAAATGCTTCCATTAAAGGTTTTAATTTATCTCCTCTATTCTTTAACGAGGCTTTATTAACTATTAGTCTTGATGATATTTGCATTATATCTTCTACTGCTACTAATCCATTAGCACTGAGAGTGTCTCCTGTTGAAACAATATCTACAATTGCGTCAGCAAGGCCAATTAATGGAGCTAATTCCATGGAGCCATAAAGTTTAATAATATCTACGTAAACTCCCTTTGCCGCAAAATGATCTCTTGTCATTTTGATATATTTAGTAGCAACTCTTAATCTTGCTCCTTGTTTTACTGCATCTAGATAGTTGAAATCTTTCTTTACTGCTACTGAAAGTTTGCATTTGGCTATATTGAGATCAATTGGTTGATATAAACTACCTGGATGTTTTGCTGAGTGTTCTATTAAAATATCTTTACCTGCTATTCCTAAATCCGCAGATCCGTATTGAACATATGTTGGTACATCAGAGGCTCTTAATATTAGCAGTCTTATATTAGGATCACTAGTTTGTATTATTAATTTCCTTGATTTCTCAGGTTTTTCAGCAACTTGAATGCCAGCTTCTTCTAATAATGGCATTGTTTCTTCAAAAATTCTACCTTTTGATAGAGCAAGAGTAATTTTTATATTTGAAGACTCTTTCATTCTGCAATCCTTTTCGAAATTCTTTTAATATTAGCCCCTAGCATGCTAAGTTTCTTTTCCATTTTCTCATATCCACGATCTAAATGATATATGGATTCAATCCTTGTTTCTCCTTTGGCGGCCAAAGCAGCTATTACTAGACTAGCAGACGCACGCAAATCAGTAGCTTTAACAATTGTCCCTGAAAGGTAATTTACTCCTTTGATTATGGAATTATTCCCATCTATAATAATATTTGCTCCTAGCCTTTTTAGTTCTGGAACATGCATATATCTATTTTCAAATATATTCTCTTTAATAAAAGAAGTTCCATTTGCTATGGTATTTACTGCCATAAATTGAGCTTGCATGTCTGTTGCTAATCCAGGGTATTCAGATGTATTTATATTTACTGGATTTGGTCTTTTATACATGTTACATTTCAACCAATTATTACCAATCTCAATTTGTAAACCAGCTTCATGCAGTTTTTTTAAAGTTGCTGTCATTTCCAATGGATTGACATCTAATAATGTTATAGAACCACTTGTTGCAGCCAATGCACACATGAATGTTCCAGCTTCTATGCGATCTGGCGATATTTTATAATCAGCTCCACCTAGATAATCAACTCCGTCTATCTTTATTCTATTCGTCCCATGTCCATTAATTTTAGCTCCCATTTTTATTAGGAAGTTGGCTAAGTCAACAATTTCTGGTTCACATGCCGCATTATCTAATATGGTTTGTCCTTTTGCTAAGGTTGCCGCCATCATAAGATTTTCAGTGCCAGTTACAGTTATCATGTCTGGTTTTATATATGTTCCTTTTAATCTTTTTGATTTTGCAATGACAAAACCATGTTCTATTTGAATCTCTGCTCCCATAGCTTTTAAGCATTTTATATGTTGATCTATAGGTCTTTGGCCTATAGAACATCCTCCAGGAAGACTAACTTTTGCTTCTCCAAATCTAGTAATTAAAGGACCTAAAACAAGTATTGAAGCTCGCATTGTTTTTACAAGATCATAAGATGCTTCTGTATTATTGATATCGTTAGATTGGATTATTATTTCCTTGGGGTTTTTGGAAACTTTAACTCCGAATTGCTTTAAAAGTTCAATTACTGTTTTAACATCATTTAATTCTGGTACATTCTTTAAAACAATTGTTTCAGGTGTTAATAAACTAGCGCACAAAATAGGCAATGCAGCATTTTTAGCTCCAGAAACATATACTTCTCCGTGCAAGATTGATTGACCTATAACGTGTAATTCTTCATTAGAAACCATTTATGAATACAATAGCCTTTATTAGTTGATTTTATATTATTAGTTCAATTTAATTTTTAATTTTATAGCCAGTTTTTAACAAATGTAAAGTGAAAGTGGATAATATTATTAGAATTGAAGAAGTTACTATTAAACTTTGCCAAGGTGAAACATCAGATTGTGCAAAAAAACCAAAACGAAATCCATCTATTACATAAAATATTGGATTATAGAAAGAAATATTTTGCCAGAATTGAGGTAGTGTATGTATAGAATAAAAAACACCTGATAAGAAAGTAGAGGGCACAATTAAAAAGTTTTGAAATACAGATAATTGGTCAAATTTTTCAGAGCATAAGCCAGCTATAATACCTAATGACCCCATAATTCCACATGCAATTAATGAAAAAATTAATACCCATAATGGTTTAAGAGGGATTAAGGGAAACATAAAGAAAGAAATAAGCCAGACAAAAAAACTAACAGTTAATCCTCTAGTAATTGCTGCTGATATATATGCGAAAAATATTTCTTTATGTGAGATAGGGGCTACTAATATAAATATTATGTTACCTGTCATTCTACTTTGTACTATTGATGATGAAGGATTAGAAAAAGAATTTTGCAGCATGCTCATCATCATAAGACCAGGTATTAAAAAATGCATGTAAGGTATATCGTAATATGATTTTCTATCACTCATTACTTGTGCAAAAACCAGTAAATAGAGTATAGCTGTTATTACAGGCGCTGTAATTGTTTGAAAAAACACTTTGCAGAATCTAAGTTGTTCTTTAAACATTAAAGTTAAGAACCCAGATCTTTGTTGCTCTAAAATTTTTGTTACATTTATTACATAATCTTCTTTCACGCTTCTAACCTTTATTTCTTAGTTATTAAAAATCTTTTTTATTTGTTATTTTTACGAAGGCTTCTTCAAGATTTTGACATCCTATTTTTGATAGGAGATCTTTTGTGTAATCAAGAGCTACTAGCCTCCCTGATTTTAGTACAGCTATTCTTTCGCAAAGATTTTCAGCCTCTTCTAGATAGTGTGTGGTTAGTAATATTGTATGTCCTTTTTTGTTAAGTTTTGATATGAAATTCCACATGCTGTGCCTTAATTCTATATCAACCCCAGCAGTTGGTTCATCTAAAATTATTATTGGTGGTTTATGTACTAATGCCTGTGCAATTAATACTCTTCTTTTCATTCCGCCAGAAAGAGAGCGCATGTTATGTTCTGATTTTTCGGCTAATGATAAGTTGAATAAAATCTCATCTATCCAATCATCATTTTTTCTTAATCCAAAGTATCCTGATTGTAGTTTTAGAGTTTCTCTAACTGTAAAAAATGGATCATATATTAACTCTTGAGGAACAATACCAAGAAGTCTTCTTGTTTTTTTATACTCCTTTATAATATCAAAGCCATAAATCTTAGCATTGCCAGTGGTAGGATAAGTTAATCCTGATAATATTGATATTAGAGTTGTTTTTCCTGCGCCATTAGGTCCAATAAGCCCAAAAAATTCACCAGGTTTAACATGAAGATTTATATTGTTTAATGCCTGATTATCTTCTGTTTTAATAGTATTGTTTTTGTTATTAAAAAAATATCCCAATGCTTTTTTATTTTTACTATATCTCTTAGAGATTCCTTCTAGGATAATTGCACACATATATCAATTTCTTATTAAAAAGTCTATTTAACGAAGATGAGTATTAATAATTATTGTTGTTGAGGTTCTTAATTAATTTTTCTATACCATGTTTATTAATTTCTTGATTAAATTGTCCGCGATAGCTATCTATTAACCATATGCCTTCAATATTAATATCATAAATTTTCCATTTATTATCGTTTAAGTATAGTCTATATCCTATTTGAATTCTTTGTCCATTGGGTTGTTGTATAACAGCATTTACTAACGCATTGTTTAAATTTGTTTGGTTTTTATTTGGTTTAATTAACAGTGTGGAATCAGGAGATATTTTTAGTAAACCTAAGGTGTAAGTTTTAATTAATTTATTACGAAATGCTTTTATTAATTCTATTTTTTGTTCTTGTGTGACTTTTTTCCAGTGGTGACTTGTTGTTAATCTAGTTATTTTTTCAAAATCAACATGTGGGGTCATATATAATTCAATTATTTCATTTAATTTAACCATGTCAATGTTGTTAGGGTTTAAATTGCCCTTCATGGACCTGATGACGTTTTCAGAAACTTTAGATAGGAATTCATGTGGTGATTCTATATTTTGCGCATAGGCACTTGGAAAATAAATTATATTTATGTACAAAAGTGTTAGAAAAACTTTTTTGAGTTTATGAAATAATTGGTTCATATATTATTGTCCTTGATAAATTTAAGAATTTTTATTCATTGTAATCTTCTTCCGGGTATGGTTCATCATTTTGATAATTGCAAATAATTTCTTCCCTTTGTTTAGTGTAGCAGTCTCTAATTAGTATATATGGATCAATTGCAACTTCGTTTATTACGTCTGTTATGTTTAATATACTTGCTCTATAATCGACTATATACAGCGTATTTGTAAAATTATTTATATATAAAAGATTATTTTTAATATGTCCTGTGGGTTCTGGTAGATATTTTAATGACATGGCAGCTAAAGCATCACGAAAATTACTTGGGCCTGCAAAAGGTATAACTAAATAAGGTCCAGATGGCACTCCCCATTTGCCTAATGTAATACCAAAATCATTTGGTATTTTGTATGCGCCATTAATAGAGGCAACATCAAAGCATCCTCCTACTCCCATAGTTGTATTAAACAAGAACCTGCCAATAGTGTTAATCCCATTGATTCCTTGTCCTTGTAAAAAACTATTACAAGCTGATTTTAGATCTTCTACATTTGCAAATACATTATGTACACAGCTTTTAATTGGATTTGGAACTACATAATTATAAGATTTTGCAATTGGTAGTAATATAATCTTATCTACTATATTGTTAAATTTATGAGTTTTTCTGTTTATTGTTTCAAATGGATCTAACACTGTATTTTGTTTCATATTAAAGCTGTTGCATCCAGTAACTAACAAAGATAATATTATCAATGATATTTTGATGCTTGGAAGTTTTGATATAATATTTTTCATATTTTCAGTGCGCTATAAAGTATTCATTTTTTTTTATCATGTCTTTTGTTTCAAATGCTTCTTCTTTTTCTATAAAATAATAGAATAATTTTCCTACTAATGTTTCTAGAGATAATGCATTTTGTGTATATATAATTATTCCATTGTTGTCTAGCATTGTATTTTCTTCGCTTCCAGGTATTAGCGCAATGTATTGCTCTCCTAAGATGCCAGAGGTTAATATTGATGCTGAAGTATCTACAGGTAAAACTATCTTTTTATCAATGCTGATAATAACATCTGCTAGAAAGGTTTTATTATTGAATGAAATTTTTTTTACTCGACCAACAGTAATGCCAGCGCTTTTTACTGGGGAGTTTGTTTTTAATCCTCCAACGTCATCGAAGCTTGCGATTAGATTGTAAGTGGAGTTATAAGACATAAGGTTGAAATTGCTGGCTTGTAATGCAAGAAAAGCAAATGCTAATATTCCTAACATCACAAATGATCCTACTGATAATTCAAGTTTAGAGTTTGTCATAATCATGGAATTAACTAATTTTTGAACATTATAGCAGTTAGTAGGAAATTTATTCCTAATATCGATAAATAACCATTTACTACTGATCTAGTTATCGATTCTGATACGCCTTCTGGAGTTGGCTTTGATTGCCATCCTTCATATAAAGATATTGATATAGAAATTATTCCAAATATTAAACTCTTTAATAAGCTATTTAGTATATCTCCTTTTATATCAATTCCGTGTTGTATTTGAGACCAAAATACTCCTGAGTCTACTCCTGAAAATACTCCTATGTACCACCCACCCATGAGACCAGAAGTGCAAAATATGCTTGACAGCAAAGGCATTGATATTACGCCAGCAAAGAATCTTGGTGTTATTATTCTTCTTACTGGATCTACTGCCATAATTTTCATTGCAATTAGTTGTTCTTCAGCTTTCATGAGACCTATTTCTGCAGTTATCGAAGTACCAGCTCTACCAGCAAAGAGAATAGCAGTTACAACTGGTGATAATTCACGTATTAGAGATAGTGCTATAGTAAGTCCTAAGGCATCTTCTGATTTATATTTGCTCAATGTGTAATATCCTTGTAATCCTAGTATAAATCCTATAAAAACACCAGCAACAACAATTATTAATATAGATTTATTTCCAATAAAGTATATTTGTTGAAGTACTAATTTTGGTCGTTTTAGTATAATAATGATATTGGATATTATCCTATATAAGAAACATGTAAATTTTCCTATATTTAAAATATATTGATAAATCCAATGACCTATTATAAATATGTTGGTCATGTTTAGTTTCCTTGTTTTTTCAACCATTCCTTAAATTCAATTGTTTCTGGATAATGAAACGCTAATGGATTTTTAGAGTTTCCTTGTATGAATTGTTTTACATACAAATTATCTGATTTTGTTAAATCACTAGGTGTTCCAGATGATATTAGATTTTCTTGATCTATTATGTATACCATATCCGCTATTTCAAAAGTCTTTTTTACATCGTGCGTTATAATTATAGAAGCGCATTTAGTTTGAATGGAGAATGTTTTAATAAGTTTGGCTATTATATCTGTTGAAATTGGATCTAACCCAGAAAATGGTTCATCATACAGCATTATTTTAGGATTAAGCATCATTGCTCTTGCCAATGCAACACGTTTTGACATTCCTCCAGAAATTTTCGATATTGGTAAGTGTGCTGCAGCTCTGAGACCAACACTATTAAGTTTTTCTAAGACAATATCCACTAGTTTATTTTTTGGCAGTGTATTGTGTTCAACTACAGGGAATGCTACGTTCTCGAATACATTCAAATCTGAGAATAATGCCCCATGTTGAAATAAAACTCCTAGATTCTTTCTTATAAGTTTATTTTCTTTTTGAGATGTGGAATCCATTTTTTTATTTAGCATAGTAATAGAGCCTTGTTTTGCAGGTAATTGGCCAATTATTGTTTTTAGTAAAGTTGTTTTACCTGCTCCTGATCCTCCCATTATGGCTACTATTTTACCTTTTGATATTTTCATAGAAATATTTTTTAGGATTGTTCTTTCGTCATAACCTATAGCTAAGTTGTCTATAGATAAAATAGTGTCATCTTTATTCATAATCATGATTTTATATTGTTAATAAGAGTTCATTATAATTTATAGTTAATTTAATAACTAAACAAAATTTCTTTGATTATTTGTTATTATGAATATTTTTTAAAATTCAAAAGTAAAGTATAATCTTATTTATATAAACGATAGTATGAAGAAAAACATTGTTTGTTAATAGACAATTGAATATATCTGATAAAGCAACTCGAAGATTGGTAGCGTATATCTTGATTAAGTTAGTAAATATAAATTGCTCCAAGGAGGGGCGTTATGACCATAACTAATAAGTCTTTGGTTTTTACTGAAAAGAAATTACCGTCTTTTAATTTTGATACTTTTAATCTTGGTAACCTAGGTACCATAGAGGCATATATATCAGCAGTTAATAAATTACCTATTATTTCAGCAGAAGAAGAAATAGAGTTGGCTAGAAATTTGAGAGATTCAGGCGATTTATTCTCTGCTAGAAAACTTGTTTTATCGCATTTGCGTTTAGTTGTTTCGATTGCTAGACAGTATTTGGGTTATGGTTTGCCTCATGCAGATTTAATACAAGAGGGTAATATAGGTCTTATGAAGGCCATAAGGAGATTTGACCCAGAACGTGGTGTCAGATTGATGTCTTTTGCTGTTCATTGGATAAAAGCTGAAATACATGAGTTTGTTATAAAAAACTGGCGTTTAGTTAAGATTGCTACAACAAAAGCTCAAAGGAAAATATTTTTTAATTTGCGTAGCATGACTTCCAATAATAATGCGTCACTTAATTCTGATCAAGTAGGAAATATAGCTAAAAATTTGAATGTTCGCCTTGAGGATGTTAGAGAAATGGAAACCAGATTGTCTGGTTATGATATGTCTCTTGATGGGTATCAGGATGATGATGATAAACCTTATCCGATATCTTATTTGTCTGATGATAAACATGGTCCTGAGACCTTATTAGAGCAAAATGCAGATGATTTAATGAAGACAAAAGGTTTACAGGATGCTCTGAATATATTAGATAGTCGTTCTCGTAGAATAGTAGAGTCCAGGTGGTTAAAAGATGATTCAGGACCTACTTTACATGATTTAGCAAAAGAGTTTAATGTTTCTGCTGAAAGAATTAGACAGATAGAATCTGCTGCTATGAAAAAAATGCGAAGTTTTTTATTAAATAGAGTTTGATAATTGTTTTTTGAGTTTTTGCTAGTAGTTTTAATAATTAAAGGTTAGTTCTAATTCATTACTTTGGAATTTTTATGGATATTGGCTTTATTGTATTTGGATTGGCTGGGCTGTTAACCTTGGTTTGCTTTTTATCTCCACTTGCGGTACGTATAAAGATTCCATATTCTGTTTTATTGGCTATAGTAGGTTTCTTATTAGGTGTTGTGGTTCATACCCATAATTGGGCTCCGTTAATAGTTTCTGATTTTTTAGATTCATTGGGATCTTTGAAAATTTCCTCTAACGCTTTTTTAATAGTATTTTTACCTGTTTTGTTATTTGAAACCGCTTTGTCAATGAGTGTGCGTAGGATATTAGAAGATATTGGCCCCATTCTTATGATGGCTATTGTTGCTGTCGTTGTTTGTACAATAGTAGTTGGTTTTACATTAAATTCAATTTCTTCTTATGGGTTGGTGTCTTGTCTTTTACTAGGTTCTATAGTTGCTACAACTGATCCTGTGGCAGTTGTAGGCATATTTAGAGAAGTTGGTGCTCCTAAAAGACTTACTACTTTAGTAGAAGGAGAAAGTTTATTTAATGATGCTGCCTCTATAGCTTTATATTCTGTTTTATTGGTCGTTTTAGCTGATAATTCTGATTTGTCTGTTAATACAGTTGTTATAGATTTTATAGTGCTTTTCATAGGAGGTGGTTTGGCTGGCTACGTAATGGGACGTTTGGCATGTTTTCTTTTCTCATGGTTAAGAGATTTTCCTGCTGCTGAAATAACTCTTACTGTAACATTGGCATATTTATCTTTTTTTATATCAGAACACTATCTTCATGTGTCTGGTGTTGTTGCAACTGTTATTGCTGGTTTAGTTGTAGGTTCTACTGGTCGTACTAGAATGTCATCTAATACTTCTAAGTATTTGTCAAAATTTTGGGGGCAAATAGGTTTTTGGGCAAATTCATTGATTTTTCTTTTTTCTGCTATGTTAATTCCCCGTTTTATGGGTACTTTGAATTTGCAAATGTTGGTTCTTATATTGATTGTGTTTGTTGTTACTTTATTGTCAAGAGCAATAGTAGTTTTCGGCTTGTTACCAATCTTGGGTTTTACTAGATTTGGTACTACTGTCAGCTTACCATATAAAGCTGTTATGTTATGGGGAGGGTTAAGAGGTGCTGTGTCTTTAGCTTTAGCCCTAGCTGTTACAGAGCATACAATGGTACCTGAGGAACTAAGACATTTCATTGCATTAGTTACTACAGGTTTCGTTCTTATGACCTTATTCGTTAATGGAGTAACTCTTAGGCCTTTGATAAAGATTTTAAAACTCAATGAGCTTTCTCCTATAGAGTCAACTATAAGAAATCAGGTTTTAGGGGTTACTTTAGAAGAGTTACAAGAAAGGACAGTTGAGATTGCTGAGGTGGAAAATATTGGACCAGAATCTGTAGAGAGGGTTCAAGCTGTTTTTAGATCTAGTTTGTCTAGATTGCATGATGTTCAGTTAGCACAAATGAATAAAGATGAAAAAATATCAGCTGGACTTGCAATTTTAGCACAACGTGAAGAGGAGATGTTTTTAGACATATTAAAAGCTAAAATTATAGATGAAACAGTTGCTGAGTCTTTATTGTCTAGGGCAGAACATTTAGAAGATGTTATAAGAACAAGTGGTTTGGTAGGTTTTGAATCTAGCATAGAATATGATTTGAGATATTCTATGCTTTTTAGAGTTTCTTTGTGGGTACAGTATGTTTTTGGGTTTCAATATTTTCTTGCGAAGAATCTAGGTTATCGTTTCATAAGTCTTATGGGTAAAAGATCAGTATCTAAGCGTTTAATATCTTTTGCCAAAGAACAGGTTTCTCCAATATTAGGGAAAGAAGCTACTGAAATCATTATAAAAGCTCATGAGAAACGTTTGGCTTTTATAGAAAATTCTTTGCAGGCTATGAATTTGCAGTATCCTTGTTACGCTATGCGTTTGCAGGAAATTTATCTAGGTAGAGCTGCGTTTGAATTAGAACGTATTAGATATAGCGATATGTTAGAAAAATTTTTAATAAGTGGTGAAATTTATGATGATTTGATGGAGAAATCTAAGAATAGATGGCGCCATATTAGTATGAATCCTAGGTTGGATACTGAATTAAGTGCCTCTGAGTTAATAAAGAAAGTTCCTTTCTTTATTGGACTTAGCAATGAATCATTGAAATCGATAAGCAGATTATTAAAACCAATATTAGCTTTACCTGATCAAACTTTTATAACAAAAGAAAAGAATAATGGTGAAATGTATTTTGTGGCTTCTGGGGCTGTTGCTATGCATTTACCAGATAATACTGTTGTTGAGTTAGGAAGTGGAGAGTTTTTTGGTGAATTAAGTTTATTTGGACAAGCTCACTTAATATCTAAAGTAACTTCTCTTGGTTATAGTAAACTTTTACTGTTAAATTCCAAAGATTTGCGAACTTTCTTATCCAAAGATAATGACTTGAGAGAAAAGATAGAGCATGTAGCAAAACAGAGAATTTTAGCATTGCAATCTACTGTTATACCTGATGAAGATTTAGATCCTTCTTAATTATATTAAGTGTATCTGTTATGATTATAAAAGCGGCTTCTTCTGTAAATTCTCCTTTCTGAATTTTTGAGATTATTTTATTTATATTCATTTTATTTATAATTTCCACCTCACCATCATGGTTTATAGGGTGTTTTTGTTCTAATGAGCAACAAAGAGAGAATAGATCTTCAATTTGATAACCTTCCTTTGTTAATTTTTTAATATTTTTTATTTTTTTTATGTTGAATTGATCTATTATATTTAATAGGTCAATTCCGGCTTCTTCGAAACTTTCTCTTATTAATGCTTCCTCTATGCTTTCTTGATAGCTAACTAAACCTCCAACTAATGTATCCCATTTACCTGGATTGATGTATTTATTCATGGATCGTTTAGAAACCCAAATTGAATAATTTGACTCCCAGGCATTTAAATGTACTGACCGTGTTTTTAATCCTAAGAATCTAGCTGTGGAACGTTCTATAAATCCTATTGATTCTTCTTTGTGGAGAAGATCTATGAGTTCATCATGCCATTTTATTTGTACAGTATTTTTTATTAAAATGGCAATGTCATTCATAAGTAAATTTAATCTTTCTTTTGATAAAGAGTCGCCTATATATAGACAGTTGTTTATTATTTTACCTAGTTTATTATCTTGTATTTTATTAGATAAAGATTTTTCTATATAACCATCTGCTCTCATGGATATTTTTAAGGGCATATAATCTTTATGAATTGATTCTTCTAATATATTACTTAGTTCGTAGTGTTTATTTTCTAAATAATGAAGATCAAAAAAAAATTTTTCTTTTAACATAATGTTAATATTGATAAGTTGCTTATTTTTATATGCGTAGTTTATAAAAAATTAATTTTTATTGAAATTGTAATTATAGCTTTATAATTAGTTAAGTATTTTACTTTTATTTAATCAAAAGATTTATTTTATAGTCATATTATTATGCTTAATATTGTTATACTTGCTGCTGGGCTTGGTACAAGGATGAAATCGAATTTCCCTAAAGTTTTACATGCTTTGGCTGGTCGTCCTATGCTGGCTTATGTTATTGATAGTGCCTTAGCATTGAGACCATCATCTATAACTATAGTAGTGGGAAATGAATCAAATCAGATTCGAGATTTTGTAAAAAGATATTCATGTGATGTAAATTTTGTGGTGCAAGTTAATCAATTAGGTACTGGTCATGCAGTTAAACAAGCATTGCCAAATTTATTGGATAGTGGATCTGAGAAAGACTCAACTTTAATATTGTATGGGGATGTTCCTTTAGTCAAAACAATAACTATGGAGTCTCTTCTAGAAGCACGTAAGAATGGTTTAGGTATACTAACTAGTTTTTTAGATAATCCAAATGGTTATGGTCGTATTATAAGAGATCATAACGGTTTTATTAGAAAGATTGTAGAACATAGAGATGCAAATCAGATTGAGCTTAATATAAAAGAAATAAATACAGGTATTATTGCTGTTCCTACTGTTTTGTTAAAAAAATGGATAGTAAATCTTAATAATGATAATAAACAAAAAGAGTATTATCTTACTGATATAGTTGGTATGGCTGTATCTGAAGGTGTTTTTGTTGGTTCAAGCAGACCAAAAGAAAATTGGGAGATTCTAGGTGTTAATAATCATGTACAACAAGCAAATTTAGAAAGAATATGGCAAGAGGAACAAGCCAAATTAATTATGGAGTCAGGTGTTACTTTAGCAGATCCTAAGCGTATAGATATCAGAGGTACGTTAGAATGCGGTAAAGACGTTTTTATAGATGTAGGATGTATTTTTGAAGGAGTTGTTGTTTTAGGAGATAATGTGCGTATAGGTCCTTATTGTATTTTAAAAGATGTTTGTATTGCTCGAGATTCTATTGTAAATGCTTATAGTCATTTATGCGATGCAAATTTAGGTAATAATGTTCAAATAGGTCCATTTTCTAGATTGCGCGATTGTATTGATATTGATTCATATTCTAAGATAGGTAACTTTGTTGAAATAAAGAATAGTAATTTTGGAAAGTTAAGCAAGGCTAATCATCTTACTTATATAGGTGATGCAGATATTGGCTCAAATGTAAATATAGGAGCCGGTACTATTACATGTAATTATGATGGATTAAATAAATTTCGTACTATTATTGAAGATAATGCTTTTATAGGTTCAGATTCGCAATTGATAGCACCAGTTATGGTAGGTAAGGATGCTACAATAGCTGCTGGTACTACTTTAACTAATGATGCTCCAGAAGGGCAATTGACATTATCTAGAGTTCGTCAATATTCTATACCTGATTGGACTAGACCTGGGAGTGGGAATTCTAAAAAAGATTAATTGTTAATAGATTTTTATTTATAGTTTGCAATTTAAAAATTTTATTTTGGTTCTCGTGTATTCAATATGTTTATATTAATAAAGATAGTTCCTATGGAAATGATAGTTTTTTTAGCAAGTATACATAATTATCTATAGTTTAGAATTTTATAACTACAGAATATTTTTTTATTTTGATTGATAACTTATTTTGATAAATTAGATTTAGAACTAGAGGTTTTTATGTGCGGTATTGTATGTGCAGTTTCTAATCGTGATATATCTTCAATATTATTGGAAGGATTGTCACGTTTAGAGTATCGTGGGTATGATTCTTGTGGTATTGCTTTATTTGATAATAAGGAATTAAATAGAATCAGAAGTATGAAAAGAGTTCTTGATTTAAAAAAACAATTAATAGAATATCAATTTACAGGTTGTATAGGATTGGCTCATACTCGTTGGGCTACACACGGAATACCATCATATAATAATGCACACCCTCATTTTTCTAGTAATGAATCTGGGAAACCTCATATTGCGTTAGTTCATAACGGTATAATAGAGAATTATGAAGATTTTCGTGATAGCTTAGAAAATATTGGTTATAGATTTGAGAGCCAAACAGATACAGAAGTATTAGTACATTTGCTGAATCATTTATATACAGGAGATATATTTGATACAGTACAAAATGTTATGAAGTTATTGAAAGGATCTTATGCTATTGCTGTTTTTTGTTCTGATGAGCCTGATAGAATTGTAGGAGCTAGACAAGGAGCTCCATTAGTAGTTGGTGTCGGTGAAGGAGAAAATTATTTATCTTCAGATAGTCTAGCAATATCAGATAAAGTAAAAGAAATAATTTATTTAGAAGATGGTGAAATAGTAGATTTAAGAAGACATTGTATAAATGTTATTAATAAAGATGGTTTTCTGATAGAAAAGTTGAGACATTCAGCTGTTAATTTTGTTTTAACATCAGAACTAGGTAAGTACCGGCATTATATGCAAAAAGAGATTTTTGAACAACCTATGGCCGTTGCTGATACTCTACATGGTTTGGATAGTTTGTCTATGGAAATCTTTGGAAGGGGTTCTAGTAAATTATTTAAAACAATAGATTCTGTTTTAATTGTAGCTTGTGGTACAAGTTATTATGCTGGTATGACAGCAAAATATTGGATAGAATCTTTAGCTAAAATAAGAGTTGATGTTGAAATAGCTAGTGAATATATTTATCGTGATAGTGTGCCAAATGTCAATTCTCTTGTGTTAGCTATTTCACAATCTGGTGAAACAGCTGATACATTATCAGCATTGAAACATGCCAAATCTCTAGGTATGAAGAATACAATGTCTATATGTAATGTTTCTACAAGCTCTATAGTTAGAGAGAGTTTATTAAATTACATAACAAGAGCGGGTATTGAAATTGGAGTTGCTTCAACAAAAGCTTTTATTACCCAGTTAACTGCACTTTTCTTGTTGTCTATATCATTAGCAAATTCACGTGGATTATTAACTAATGATCAGGAAATTATTTTTTTAAAAGATTTACGACATTTACCTTCATCTATAGGTGCTGTGCTTTCTTTAGAGCCTTTTATTATGGAGTGGGCTGAGTATTTTTCTAGTAAGGAAAATGTGTTGTTCTTAGGTCGTGGAAGACATTATCCTATAGCCCTAGAGGGAGCTTTGAAAATGAAAGAAATTAGTTATATTCATGCAGAAGCTTATCCTGCTGGTGAACTTAAACATGGGCCATTAGCTTTAGTTACTGAACATATGCCAGTAGTAGTTGTTGCGCCAAATGATGCTCTTTTGGAAAAAATAAAATCAAACATGCAAGAAGTTAGAGCACGTGGTGGTAATTTATATGTTTTTGCTGATAAATATAGCAAGATTTTAAATGACTCTGGTATTAAAGTCATTCATATGCCTGAATGTTATGGTATTCTTTCTCCTATTTTATACGCTATTCCACTACAACTTCTGTCTTATCATACAGCTCTAATATTAGGTACAGACATAGATAAACCAAGGAATTTAGCTAAGAGTGTGACTGTTGAATAATATTACTCATCGTAATTTAATTGTTTGAATTGCGATGAGTAATATATAATTTTTTATTGCTTAGATAGTAATTCTTTTAATTTTTCTCCAGGATTATTAGATTTCATTAGAGTCTCTCCTATAAGGAAAGCATTTACATTATTTTGTTGCATAAGTTTTATGTCTGATGAGGAATTGATACCACTTTCTGTTACTATAATTTTATCTTTTGGAATATGATTTAGCATACTAATAGTAGTATTTAAACTTACCATAAAGTTTGTTAGATCTCTATTATTGATACCAATAAGCTGTGTTTTTAATTGAAGTGCTATCTCTAACTCTTTTAAATTATGTGATTCAATTAAAACATCCATTCCTAGTTCTATTGCAGTATTTTCTAATTCAAGTAATTGTTTTAGGTTTAGAGCACCTGCTATCAGTAATATACAGTCAGCTCCCATGGCTCTAGATTCAACAACTTGATAATTGTCAATTATAAAATCTTTACGTAATATAGGAATAGAACAGGCAGATTTAGCCTCTTTTAGGTAAACAGGTGATCCTTGGAAAAATTTATTGTCAGTTAATACTGATATGCAAGTAGCTCCATTTGATTCATATATGGAAGCTATTTTTGTTGGATTAAAATTTGTGCTGATAATTCCTTGAGAAGGAGATGCTTTTTTAATTTCTGCAATAATTGCAGGTATTCCTTCCTTTATTGTTTTTTTTATTGATTGAGAGAAGTTACGAATATCGTCGTTAGTAATATTTTTTAATAATTCATTTTCACTGTAATTTTTTTTTGATTCTATAATTTCTTCTTTCTTTGTTTCTATTATTGTTTTAAGAATATTGTTCATTTTATAAATTTCCTAGTATATTTACAAAATTCTTCTAGTTTATCTCTAGCTGAATGATTTTTAATTGTTTCAAATGCCATGGATATACCTTGATGTATGGTTCTAGCTTTATTGCCTGTATATATGGCTAATCCAGCATTTAAAGCAACAATATCTCTAGCAGCCCCTTCTACGTTATTTAATGCTTCTAATATTAAATCTTTTGATTCTGATCTATTAGCAACTTTAATATTTCTATTAGAAGTCATTGGTATACCAAAGTCTTCAGGATGAATTTCGTACTCACTAATTTTTCCATCCTTTAATTCACCAATCATGCTTGCGCTACCTAATGCTGCTTCATCCATTCCTTCTTTGCCGTATACTATTAAAACATGTTTTGCTTTTAGTTTTTTTAGTACTCGTACTTGTATTCCAACTAAGTCAGGATGGAATACTCCCATTAATTGATTAGGTGCTTCTGCTGGATTTGTTAAAGGTCCTAAAATATTAAAGATTGTTCTTACTCCTAGTTCTTTTCTTATTTTGGCTATGTTTTTCATAGCATTTTGATAAATTGGAGCAAACATAAATCCTATACCAGTATTTTCAAGACATTCTGCTACTTGTTCTGAGTTTAGTTCTATATTTACACCTAGTTCTTCTAACACATCAGCACTTCCAGATAGAGATGATGCTCCTCTATTTCCATGCTTAGCTATTTTAACTCCAGCAGCAGCAGCTACAAATATTGAGGCTGTGGAAATGTTAAAAGTGTTACTATTATCACCTCCGGTACCGCATATATCCAAAAGATCATCTTTATAGTTTAATGAAATAGGAATTGAAGATTCTCTTAGAGCTTGTGCAGCAGCAGTAATTTCTTCAATGGTTTCTTTTTTTACGCGGAGTCCTATAAGAATAGCGCTAGTGATTTGTGGTGATAGTTCACCTTTAATAATCATACGCATGATATGTAACATTTCATCGTAAAATATTTCACGGTGTTCTATGCAACGTGTAAGTGTTTCATTAATTGAGATAGTCATATTAGTTATGTTATTTTTTAATTGCAAGAAAGTTTTGTAGTAATTCATATCCATATTCACTTAAAATTGATTCTGGATGAAATTGAACTCCAAATACTTGCAAGTTTTTATGTTTTACTCCCATGATGTCTCCATCAAGAGTAGTTGCCGTTATTTCCAAACATTCTGGAAGTGTTGATGGGTCTATGGTTAAAGAGTTATATCTTATAGCTGTATATGGGGAAGGTATATTTTTAAATATGTTTTTTTGATTGTGTTGTATTTGAACTGTTTTCCCATGCATTATATTTGAGGATCTAATTATTTTACCACCATAAGCTTCTCCTATGGATTGATGTCCTAGGCACACACCAAGTATTGGTATTTTCCCTGCAAATTCTATTATAGTGGAAATTGATATACCAGCTTGAGATGGAGCACATGGACCTGGAGAAATACAAATATGATCTGGTTTTAGATTTGATATCTCTTTTAGAGTTATTTTATCATTTCTAAATACAAGAACCTCTTCTCCTAATTCTCCAAAATATTGGACTAGGTTGTAAGTAAAAGAATCATAATTATCGATTAGTATGAGCATAATTTTCCTATGATTAGAAAGGTTCATCTAGTCCATTTTGAACTTGTTCAGCAGCCCTTAGAACTGCACGAGATTTTGCTTCTGTCTCTGCTAGTTCTAAATTTGGGTCAGAGTCGGCTACTATACCAGCTGATGATTGTACATATAGCATACCATCTTTAATTACTCCAGTACGTATAGCTATTGCCAAGTCCATTTCTCCACTATAACTTAAATAACCAGCAGCTCCACCATAGATACCTCTACATACTGGTTCTAATTCATCAATAACTTCCATGGCTCTTATTCTAGGTGCTCCAGTTAATGTACCTGCTGGGAATGAAGCTTTAAGTACATCCATGTTGCTAATCTCTGATTTTAAATTTCCTTTAACATTAGATACAAGATGCATTACATGAGAATATCTTTCTACTGTCATAGCATCTGTTACTTTTACAGAACCTAATTCAGCTATTTTACCTATGTCACTTCTTGCCAAATCAATTAACATAACGTGTTCTGCAATTTCTTTAGTATCCTTTTTTAGATCTTCTTCTAGTTCTTTATCTTGTATTGGATTTGATCCTCGTTTTCTAGTGCCTGCTAGAGGTCTAATTGTGGCTTGTGATTTTTTAGTTCCGTTACTGTCTTCAATATTTTCTTGGCGTACTAATATTTCAGGTGAAGATCCTACAACTTGGAAATCATCAAAATTCCAGAAATACATGTAAGGTGATGGATTTAATGATCTTAGTGCTCTATACAAAGATAGAGGAGCATCTCGATAAGGTTTTGATATTACTTTCCCTATTACTACTTGCATTAGATCACCGGCGGCGATATATTCTTTTGCTTTTTTAACTGCTTTTAGATAATCTTCTGAAGTAAAATCTCTTTCTTCTGATGTTTGCATGCTGCTGTGACTATAAGGTATTTCTACATTCTTTTTTAGACATGTCTTTAGTTCTGATAGTCTTTTTTGAGCTTTTGAATAACTTTCTGATTTATTTGTATCTGCGTATACTATTAAGTATATACGACCAGCAATATTGTCTACTACAGCAAGCTCATCTACATGTAATAGCATTATATCTGGCGTTCCTTCTTTCATTCCAGATGGAAATGGCTTTGTCATTTTCCCTAAGATTGGTTCTATATGACGTACAGTATCGTATCCAAAATAACCAGCTAAACCTCCACAGAATCTGATCATATTTGTGCGTAAAGCTACTTTAAATCTAGATTGATATTGTTCTATAAAATCAAGAGGATTTCCTGTATAAGTTTCAACTACTTGTCCATTAGTTATTACTTCTGTTTTTGTTCCTTTTGAGCGTATTACTGTTTCTGCTGGTAGAGCAATGAATGAATATCTCCCAGATTGTTCTCCTCCTATAACTGATTCCATAAGACAACTCATTTTTCCTGCTTTAGGACCAGAATGAGCTAGCTTGAGATAAAGAGAGAGTGGTGTATCTAGATCTGCGTATATTTCTGAAATAAGTGGTATTCTATTATACCCCTGTCCAGCTAGTGACTTAAATTCTATTTCTGTCATAATTAATCTCTGAAAAAAAACAATAAAAAACCCGGATATTTTTGATTCCGGGTTTAATAAAACTATAAAAATATAATTCTTTTACGCGCAGTAATATCACCCAGAAAGGAAGAAGCAACGCCAAGAGGCTTCAATATTCTTATTGAGGTTGATGATATGGTGCATATTCTTTATAGTTTCTAATGGTTATATATTTGATACATCGTTTTTAATGAGTCTCATTGTGAGAGTAAATCCACTTAGATGCTTTTGTCAAGTCTTTTATTACTCCATCAGCATTTAATTCCATAATGTTATTTTTATTGTGATAACCATAAGGCATGACTAATACAGCTGCTGTTTTAGCTTTTTTAGCTGCTATTACGTCATTACTAGAATCTCCAATCATTATTGTTTTGTTTGTAGAAATTCCTAACTTGTCGCATGTGAATAATATTTGATCTGGGTATGGTTTATTTCTTTTACATGTATCTCCGCAGGTTATAACTGAGAATAATTTTTCAATGTTAAACTTTTTTAAAATTTGATAAGTTGGTATAAATGGTTTGTTAGTAACTATAGAGAGAGTAAAACCTTTATTTTTTAGATCTTCCAAGCCATCTATGACTTTATCATACAAGACAGTTTGTTTGCCATTAGAGTCAATATAATATTCAGAAAATAGTTTTTTGGCTTTGCTAAATAATATATTATTTTCCCCATTGTAATTGTCTTTATGATCTTCTAAAGATTTTTTTATTAAATTGTTTATTCCTTTACCTATAAAGGTTTTTATTTTTTGCTCTGTTAGTTTTTCTAACCCCAGTTCAATTCTCATATTGTTTACAGAGTCAGAAATATCTGATAGAGAGTTTATTAACGTACCATCTAAATCTAATAAAACAGCAATAATAGACATATAATTTTTTATTTAAGATTATCTGATTTTGTGATTTCAGTGCGCATTGTATCTATTGTTTCTTTGTAATTTATTGATTCGAAGATTGCAGATCCAGATACAAAAGCATTTGCTCCTGCTGATCTAATTTTTGATATATTGTTAACATTTACACCTCCATCTACCTGTAATATAATGGATTTTTTTGTTTTGGTATTGTTTTCCCATATATCAATCTTTCTACGTGCTTCAATTATTTTACTTATAGATATAGGTAAGAATGTTTGTCCACCAAAACCAGGATTTACAGACATTATTAATATAACATCAATTTTATCCATCACGTAATCCAGATAGTGTAATCCAGTTGTAGGATTAAGTGCTATTCCTGCCTTACATTTAGATTCTTTTATTAAGGATATAGTTCTATCTATATGTTTTGATGTTTCTGGATGAAATGTAATAATATCTGCTCCAGATTTGGCAAACTCAGGTATTAAAGAATCAACATTTTCAACCATTAAGTGTACATCAAGAGGAGTTGTAGTAATTGCACGAACAGTTTTACAAATCATTGGCCCTATTGTTAAGTTTGGTACATAATGATTATCCATAACATCAATATGAATCCAATCAGCACCAGCATTTGTTACTTGTTTTATTTCTTCTCCAAGTTTGGCAAAATTGGCTGATAGAATGCTGGGTGTTATTAAAGCTGGTTTATTTATAATCATTAGAATTATTTCCAAAAGTATTATCTACACTTTATGATTATACTAAAATTGCATTAGAATGTATTTAGTTTCATGTTGTTTGCGTGATAAATAGTTTTGTGTTTTATTTAGGTAGTAACATCAAGGCAATAGGAAGTTAATTAATGCATTTTAATTCTATATTTTTTAAGTATTGCTTATATTTTTTTATGAGCGCGTTGATTTTTAATATTTACTTTTTTTCTCAATGTGAAGCATTCAATGTTTTTGATAGTGAAGATAAAAAAAATACAACAATTAATTTTCTACCTGTTTCTTGGGAAAAAATACCCGGTTGGCATGAAGAGAATTTCATAGAGATTTGGAGTGTTTTTTTAAAAAACTGCAAGAATATTAAAAACTTTTCTGGTAACACTGTTAATAATTGTGTTTCTAAAGATAGCTGGAATTTGTTATGTAATGCTGCTTTTGATTTTGAGAATACTTCTGATTCTAACAATAAAGATAAAATAAGGAAATTCTTACACGATCATTTAACTCCATGGTCTGTTGTGGATAAAAATAAGAATATCATTATTGGTAAGATGACTGGATATTATGAACCTTTATTAAAAGGATCTCGCTGTAAACATGGTGATTATCAATGGCCTATATTTGGGATTCCAAATGATTTAATCACTTTGGATTTGGGTTTACTATATCCAGAGTGTAAGACTAAAATAGTTAGGGGTAAAATAATAGGAAATCGTTTTTTGCCATATGACTCTAGAAGTTTATTGGAGAAAAGAATAGATGATTTGCCTGTAATAGCTTGGGTTAATGATCCTATAGATAGGATGCTGTTAGAGATTCAGGGGTCAGGTAGGATTTGCATAGAAGAAGATTATAACAATATTATTCGTGTTAGTTACGCTCTTAGCAATGGTCATCCTTTTGTATCTATACGTAAGTGGTTATTAGATAATGAAGGAGTTCATCCAGAACCGGAGTCTTTACGTCAATGGGCTAAAGACAATCCATTGAAAATTAGAAATATTTTAAATAAAAACCCATCTGTAATTTTCTTTATCGAGGAAAAATCAGATAGAATGACAGGGCCTATTGGGTCTTATGGTGTTAATTTGACACCTCTACGTTCTATTGCTGTAGATAGTAACTATATTCCTTTAGGTACTCCTGTTTTTATTTCGACGAGACACCCTAAGTTTAATACTATGTTATCCAGAGTGTTGTTTGCTCATGATACTGGTTCTCTAGTAAAAGGTATAGATCATATAGATTTATTTTGGGGATTTGGCGATGATGCAGAAAAATATGCACATATCACCAACCACCCATATGAAATATGGATTTTATGGCCTAAAACTGAAGATCATATTTACAATATTATCCAATAGGATAATATCGATTATCTGTGTGTTTCCTCATAATTTCATATAACTTTCTTCAGAATTGCTCTTTTAGCATAAAAATCTCTACTATGAGCTACATAGTTATTTCTTTTGTTTTCATATATTTAATTGTTTTCCATTTTGTTGTTTAAATTTGAATATAGTTAAAATTTTACTTTTATTAGGGATAAAATACTTCCATTCCTATTAAGCAATCACTAAAAGCCATTGGCTTTTCTATTTTAATTTGTAGTGATAACACTTCAGGTAAATTTGTCGTTATCTTATTTATTATTCTATTAATGAGAGTTTCAATTAAATTAATATGCGTGTCTGTGGATTCTTCTATTATTATATTTCTTAATTTCCTATAATCTAATACGCATTCTATATCATCAATATTTGTTGTGTTTACATATTCTAAATTAAATTTAGCATTGATTATTATGATCTGTGATTTGTTGATTTCATAATCAAGTATCCCTATATTTGTATTTATTTTTAGATCTGATATATATATTGTTTTTGTAGCCATAGTTTGTGATTTACACCATTATTTTTTTTATCTTATATTTTGTTTCTAATTTTTTTAAACTTACTGGTAAACATTTTAATTCATTGTGTCGGAAAAAAGTAATGTGTATTACTTCTCCTAGTTTGCATCTTTTAAGTGCTGATTCGATGCATTGATTTGAGTTTATTTTAATATTGTTAATAGCTATTAGCACATCACCAGAATATATGCCAGCTTCATAAGCTGAACCAGCTTCTATAATATTTGTGACTATTATGGTGTTGTTTTCATCGTTTGTTTTAATTCCAAGAGATGGATGAATACTATTTATACATTCCATTTGGAAACCGTGGTAATTTAACCAGTTATTTATAGGCATATCTGTTGTGCCATAGACATAATCAACTATAAATTTATCTATATTTACACCAGTTAATCGCTTAACTATATCAACAATATCATTTTCAAACATGCCTTTAGGTTTGTGTTTATAGAAGTTTTCACCATACTCCTTCCAGAGTAATCTCATTATGTCGTCTAGAGAATACTGTTCTTTGGTTTCTATTCTAATGTATGTGTCCAATCCAAATGCTACAATTGATCCTTTGGTGTAGTAGCTCACAATAGAATTTATTGAATTTTCATTTTGTTTATAATATTTTATCCATGTGTCAAACGAACTATCTGCCAAACTTTGCTTATATCTACCTGGGTATTGCATTAAATTATTAATCTTATTTTCTAATGTCTTAATATAAGTTTTTTCATCTATTAAGTTTGTTCTTAATAGGAATAGATGATCGTAATAAGAAGTAAATCCTTCAAATAACCATAATAACGTGGTTAGTGTTGGTTTCTTTAGGTCGTATTGTATAAATGAAGCTGGTTTTATTCTTTTAACAAGCCATGAATGAAAATATTCATGGCTTATTAAACTTAAGAAATCACAATATTCTGTTGGGGCTTCATCTATTCCTGTAATTGGCAAATAGTCCCATTTTATACTTATAACAGCTGAGGATCTATGTTCTATTCCTCCATAGCTTATCGAACCTATATTTATAAAAAAAGTAAATAAATTATTACTGTCGTTAAATGGACTTTTGTTGGATATTGGATCAAAAAAATTAATTTGAGCCTCACATATTTTTTTTATATCTCTACATATGCGTTTTATATCAATTTTTACTGTTAGTCCTGAGAAAATTAATTTGTGTATTGTCCCGTAGGATGTAAATTCACAGTGATCTAGATTTCCTATTTCTACTGGATGATCTATCAGACTATCATATGACTCAGCTATGTATAAATGTTCATCTGAATTACCATTTTTTTTTATTAAACTAGTATGTACCTCCCAATTTTTTTCTTTACATAATTGAGGTAAATCTACTTTTAAAAGGCACGGTAATTTTTCTAAGTTCTCTACATATAAAAAAACGCTGGATCCATTAAAGAAAGCTCTATTTGAGTCTAGATAAGAGCCTCGCACTGAATCGTCATAGGCATACACAATATACTCTATTGAAATCTCACTGTTCTTATTATCTAAGATCCAAGTATGGTTGTCTTTTTTCTCAAGATTTA
Source organism: Candidatus Kinetoplastibacterium desouzaii TCC079E (assembly GCF_000340795.1). Lineage (NCBI taxonomy): Bacteria > Pseudomonadati > Pseudomonadota > Betaproteobacteria > Candidatus Kinetoplastidibacterium > Candidatus Kinetoplastidibacterium desouzai. Next base: position 49,884 of record NC_020294.1, read on the forward strand.
TTTTTTCTCCTTCAGAGTAGGCAAATATATTTTCTATGTTTCTAGAAAAATCTCTTATTAGGTAACTTCCTGGTATCCAGGTTGGCATTGATATTATAATTGACCCAGAATTATTTTGATTTTGTATCGTTATTGTGATCTTATATTTATGTCCGTTTAAATTAAATGGTGCAATTTTATATAATATAAACTCGTGATGAGGTATTTCTTCTTTATCTGTTAGTATTTGATTCATATAATTGTAAGTGTTGTTTATTAAGTTATTTCATTAAATAAAATATATATTCCAAGAAGAGTTTAATAGTGTATTCTATAGAAGAAGTTTTTCTCTCCCAGTGTATAGTATCTTTAACAACATTTGTTTTGTTTGTTTGTGTTGATAGTAATACAGGATTTTCATCTTTGTTGGGATCTTGTTGTTGTTTGTTACCATTATTATGGTTCTTATTTTATAATAAATTTGTTTGTGTTTTCTTTGGAGGAAAATATTCTAGCTATTGTTTTATAATGGCTCTGTTCCTTAAAAGTGTTTTCTCTGTTTTTTTAGTATGCCTATTTTCTTATCTATTCCATAGATGGTTAGTATGGTATTCTTACCTATTAAGTTTGTTATGTGTTTTGAAATGTTATTTATTACAACCACTATTTAAATATTTATATAAATCTATTAAATAGTTTTTGTTCTTTTATATGATTAAACTTTTTAAAAATAGTAGGATGATAATATGTTATCTGCCGGTGATATATCTCCACAGTCTTCATATATACAACATCATTTAGTTCATATGAACAATATTGGAGAGCCACAAGGTTCTATAGCACAGTTTAATGTTGTAAATTTTGACTCATTATTTTGGTCCATTTTTATGGGATTTATAGCTATTTTTTTTCTTTGGTTAGCGGCAAGGAAAGCAACTTCTGGTGTTCCAGGTAGATTCCAGACTTTTGTAGAAATGGTTTTAGATATAGTTGATCAGCAAGCAAGATCTATATTAGTAGACCCTAAAAGTAGAGAGTTCGTATCTCCATTAGCCTTGACTATTTTTGTTTGGGTAATTTTTATGAATTCTTTAGATTTCTTGCCTGTTGATATGATGTCAAAAATTTTTAGTCTTTTGGGTTTAGGAACTCATGAAGGTGATTGGTTTTATTACCATAGAGTTCTTCCTACGGCAGATTTAAATATTCCTTTAGGAATGTCGTTGGGTGTTCTTATTCTAACTATTTATTATTCTATAAAAGTAAAGAAATTTAGCGGTTTCTTAAAAGATATTTTAATGGCGCCATTTCATGCTCATGGAGTATGGGTTATATTATTAGCGCCAGCAAATTTTGCATTAAATATAGTAGAATATGCAGCTAAAACAATTTCTCTTGGCATGAGATTGTTCGGTAATATGTTTGCTGGTGAGTTGATTTTTATGCTGATAGCTTTGTTAGGTGGTTCATGGACGGGATTTAATGCAATGAGTTATTCTCTTGGTTTTGCTCATGTGTTAGCTGGTTCTTTATGGGCTATTTTTCATATATTAATAGTAGTTTTGCAAGCTTTTATTTTTATGATGTTGACTCTTGTTTATATAGGTCAGGCTCATGAAAGTCACTAGATATTTTTATTAATATTTTTATTGTTTCTAATTATTATATTCAAAGGAGTTATCATGACAAACGCAGCCTTCGTTGCTATTTCTTGTGCTTTTATTATTGGTTTGGGCGCTATTGGTGCTTGTCTTGGTATTGCTATAATGGGTGGTAAATATCTTGAGGCTTCTGCCAGGCAACCAGAATTAATGAATGCATTACAAACAAAAATGTTTTTACTAGCAGGGTTAATAGATGCTGCTTTTCTAATAGGTGTTGGAATTGCTATGTTATTTGCTTTTGCAAATCCTTTTGTTTAGAAAAGTTGTTATAGATAATAATATTTCTATATTTTTGGGGAGATGAAATAACGTGAATTTAAATGCAACGATTTTTTTCCAAATGATTGTCTTTTTTGTTTTGGGATGGGTCACTATGCATTTTGTTTGGCCTAATTTGATTAGTGCTATTGATGAGCGCCGCCAAAAGATAGCAGAAGGATTATCAGCAGCAGAAAAGAGTGTATCGAGTCTTTCTGAAACTAATGAGAAAGTTAAACATATGCTTGATGAAGCTAAAAAAGAATCACAAGTTCGGATTGTAACTGCAGAAAAACAGGTAACTAAATTATTAGAAAAGGCTCGTAGTGATGCTGAGTTAGAAAAATCTAGGATATTATTACAAGCACAATGCGATGTGGACGCTATTTTACGTCATGCTAAAGATGAATTAAGAAATGAAGTTTCTGTTTTATCAATTAAAGGGGCAGAACAGATTCTTATGCGTGAAATTAACATGGCCGAGCATAGAGAAATATTGGATAAACTTGAGGCTCAGCTTTAAACTTTGGATTTTTTTATGGTAGATTGTTCAACGGTAGCAAAGTCTTATGCTGAAGCATTGTTTTTGGTTTCTAAAGATGACTCTTCTTTAGATTTAAATAGTTGGATTGACTTTTTAGAAGAGATTGTGTCTTTGATGTCTGAAGATTGTTTTATTCAACTTATGATGAATCCTGGTTTAGAAATAGTTGTAAAAGTTAATCTGCTTTTTGAGTTTTTGTCTTTGGATATAAATAGCAAGAAATATAATTTCATGTTACTTCTTTTAGAAAAAAACAGATTCTCATTGCTTCCTCTTATATTAGATTCTTTAAAAGAAATTAAGAATAAGAAAGATGGATTTTCAATTGCTAAAGTTTTTACAGCTTTCCCAATTCCTGATGACTTAGCTAATAGAATGCTTATAATTATTGAAAATAAATTTAAGTTGAAATTAAAGATGCAAATTCTAATAGATAAGTCTCTAATTGGAGGGGTTGTGATAATTGTTGGAGATAAAGTGCTTGATATGTCTATGAAGAACAGATTAAAGAAAATGCAAGAAGCGCTTTTAACCATATAAAAAATTAAAATTTAATAAATTCCAGGAGTTGTTATGCAGCTTAATCTCTCAGAAATTAGTGAGTTTCTTAAGAGTCGCATAGAAGGTATGGACACTTCTCATAGTGTTCGCACGTTTGGTACAGTAGTTTCTGTTACAGATGGTATTGCTCGTATTTATGGTTTATCAGATGTAATGCAAGGTGAAATGTTAGAGTTTCCTAATAATATAGTTGGATTAGCTCTTAATCTTGAGCGTGATTCAGTGGGTGCTGTAATATTAGGAGATTATACTAGTATTTCTGAAGGAGATCAGGTTAAAACTACAGGCCGTATTTTAGAAGTTCCAGTTGGTCCTAGTTTAAAGGGAAGGGTAGTTAATGCTTTGGGATACCCTATAGATGGTAATGGCCCTATAAACAATGAAGAAACTGATGTAATAGAGAAGGTTGCTCCAGGAGTTATAGATAGATATACAGTTTCTCAACCTATGCAAACAGGTATTAAATCTATAGATTCTATGGTTCCAGTTGGAAGGGGTCAAAGGGAATTAATTATTGGAGATCGGCAAACTGGTAAAACAAGTGTTGCAATTGATGCCATAATTAATCAGAAGGGTAAGAATGTTACTTGTATTTATGTTGCTATAGGTCAAAAGGCTTCTTCAGTTAACAATGCAGTTCGTAAACTTCAAGAGCATGGTGCTTTGGATTATACAATAGTGGTTGTTGCAACAGCTTCTGATTCAGCTGCTATGCAGTATATAGCGCCTTATTCTGGTTGTACTATGGGAGAGTATTTCCGTGATAGAGGAGAAGATGCTCTTATAGTTTATGATGACCTAACTAAACAAGCATGGGCATATAGGCAAATTTCTTTGCTTTTGAAGCGTCCTCCTGGTAGAGAGGCCTATCCTGGTGATGTGTTTTATTTACATTCCCGTTTACTTGAGAGAGCAGCTAGAGTCAGTGAAGATTATGTAAATAAATTTACTAATGGAGCAATCAAGGGAAGAACTGGATCTTTGACAGCTTTACCTATTATTGAAACTCAAGCTGGAGATGTGTCTGCTTTTGTACCTACAAATGTTATTTCTATAACAGATGGCCAAATATTCTTAGAGACTGATTTATTTAATGCTGGTGTAAGACCTGCAATTAATGCTGGTATTTCTGTTTCTAGGGTTGGTGGGGCAGCTCAGACAAAAATTATAAAAAAGCTATCTGGTGGAATTAGAACTGATTTAGCACAATATCGTGAACTTGCGGCTTTCTCACAGTTTTCATCGGATCTGGATGAAACTACTAGGCGTCAATTAGAAAGAGGTAAGAGGGTTGTTGAATTATTAAAACAACCACAATATCAACCTTTATCTGTTTGTGAACAAGCAATTTCTCTTTTTTGTGTTAACAAGGGTTTTCTAGATGATGTTGATGTTAGTAGGATTATGTCTTTTGAGAATACATTTAGAGAGTTCTTAAAAAATAATTTTTCTTCTTTGATTGTTAATATTGAGAACACTCAAGATTTATCTAAAGAAGATGAAGATGCCTTGGTTTTAGCTATTGATGAATTTAAAAAGAATGTTATTTTTTAGTAATCAGTAGTTTTTTCTGGTTTAGTTGATATCATTTAGATTGGAAGATTTGATGCCTGGAATTAAGGAAATTCGCACTAAAATTAAAAGTGTACAAAATACTCGTAAGATTACTAAGGCCATGGAGATGGTGGCAGCCTCTAAAATGAGAAAAGCCCAAGAGAGAATGCTCATTTTTAGGCCTTATGCTAGTAAATTGTGTATAATTGCTGGTCATTTGATGCAGGCTAACCCTGATTACTCTCATCCATTCTTGCTAGAAAGAAAAGTTAAATCTGTAGGTTTAATTCTAGTTTCTACTGATAAAGGTTTATGTGGTGGTTTAAATACCAATCTGGGTCGTTTGGTTTTATCAAATATTAAGAATTTTAATCAGCAAAATATTAAAATTTATAGTACAGCTTTTGGCCAGAAGGGATTGAATTTGTTAAATCGTATTGGAGTTGAACTTTTATCAGAAGAGGTTCAACTTGGCGATAAACCTGATTTAAACAGATTATTAGGTTCTATTGCTGTACAGATCAATGCTTATATTGAAGGTAAAATTGATGCTTTATATATAGCAACAACTAAATTTGTAAATACAATGAAACAGGTTCCTGTTTTTTTAAAACTGTTACCTTTGCCTACAAATTTAAAGGATCCGTACGAATTAGAATCTGATTTATCATCTGAAAAGTTATTTGATAATAGTAATCTCTATAATTGGGATTATATATACGAACCAGATCCTAAAACTGTAATAGATGAACTTTTAAATCGTTATGTAGAAGGTTTGGTTTATCAAGCAGTTGTAGAGAATATGGCGTCTGAACAATCTGCTAGAATGGTAGCCATGAAGGCGGCTTCTGATAACGCCAAAAGAGTAATAGATGATTTGCAAACTATTTATAATAAAACTCGCCAGGCTGCTATTACTAAGGAGATTTCTGAGATTGTTGGAGGCGCTGCTGCTGTTTGATTGACGAATTTTAAAATGTAAGGAATTGTAATGAACAATGGAGTTGTCGTTCAGTGTGTTGGTGCTGTGGTAGATGTTAAGTTTTCTAAGGAACAGATACCTGGGATATATGAAGCACTGATTTTAGCAGATAAAAGTAATAATTTTGTAGAAGAAAATTTAATTCTAGAAGTACAACAACAGTTGGGAGATGGTGTTGTGCGTACTATTGCTTTAGGATCAAGCGATGGATTAAGTCGTGGTATGAGATTCAATAGAACACATAAACCAATTTCTGTGCCTGTTGGAGATGGTACTTTAGGTCGTATTATGAATGTGCTTGGTAATCCTATTGATCAGGCTGGTCCTATCTTACATGAAGAAAAACGTCCTATTCATAGAGATGCTCCGCTTTTTGAAGATTTATCTTCATCTATTGAGTTGTTGGAAACAGGGATTAAAGTTATTGATTTAGTTTGTCCATTTGCCAAAGGCGGGAAGGTTGGTCTTTTTGGTGGAGCTGGTGTTGGTAAGACAGTTAATATGATGGAGCTTATAAATAATATAGCTAAACAACATAGTGGTTTATCTGTTTTTGCTGGAGTTGGTGAGCGTACTAGAGAGGGTAATGATTTTTATCATGAAATGGATGAATCTAAAGTTTTAGATAAAGTTTCTATGGTATTTGGTCAAATGAATGAACCTCCAGGAAATAGATTAAGGGTTGCGCTAACTGGACTTACTATTGCTGAGAAATTTCGTGATGAAGGCCGTGATATTTTATTTTTTATAGATAATATATATCGTTACACTCTTGCTGGGACAGAAGTATCAGCATTGTTGGGTAGAATGCCTTCAGCAGTTGGTTATCAACCAACACTTGCTGAAGAAATGGGTAAATTACAGGAACGTATTACTTCTACAAAAACAGGATCTATTACGTCTATACAAGCAGTTTATGTTCCAGCTGATGATTTAACTGATCCTTCTCCAGCTACTACATTTCAGCATCTAGATTCTACAGTAGTTCTTTCTAGAGATATTGCCGCATTAGGAATTTATCCAGCTGTTGATCCTCTAGATTCTACTAGTAGACAACTTGATCCTCAGATTGTTGGAGATGAGCATTATTCTGTTGCTAGGAAAGTTCAACAAACGCTTCAAAGATATAAAGAATTAAGAGATATTATAGCTATTCTTGGTATGGATGAGTTGTCTGTTGAGGATAAGATTATTGTTTCTAGAGCTAGAAAGGTGCAACGCTTTTTATCACAACCATTTCATGTTGCTGAAGTATTTACAGGATCTCCTGGTAAGTATGTGTCTTTGTCAGATACTATCAAAGGTTTTAAAATGATAGTAGATGGGGAATGTGATAGTTTACCAGAGCAAGCTTTTTATATGATTGGTTCTATAGAAGAGGCTATCAATAAAGCTGATAAGTTAACTAATAAATAGTTGTGAGTTTCTATGACTAGAGTTATGCAAGTAGATATAGTTAGTGCAGTTGAATCTATCTATTCAGGTAAAGCTAAATTTGTACAGTTGCCTGCTGATTCTGGGGAGATAGGTATTTTACCTGGTCATACTCCGTTGATTTCTAGAGTGTGTCCTGGTGCTCTTAGAATTGTAGATTTAGAAGGTCAGGAACATAATATTTTTGTTGCAGGTGGTATATTAGAAGTTCAGCCTAATGCAGTGACTGTTCTAACTGATACTGCTATTAGAGCATCTAATCTTGATGAGATGAGAGCAGTGGAAGCAAAAAGGAAAGTAGAAGAAACATTGAGAGATAATAAACATACAGTTGATATATTAACTGTAGAGGCTGAATTAAATATGTTGGCTGTTCAAGCTCGTGTTGCTAGAAGATTTGAGAAGAACAAATCATATAAATAATTTCTAATAAGGTTATTTTATATAATGTTAAGGAATGAAGTTTTTATAAATGCATTGCTTAGAAAACCAGTTTCTTATACGCCAGTTTGGTTTATGAGGCAAGCAGGTAGGTATCTTCCAGAGTATAGGAAAATTCGTGCAAAGGCAGGTTCATTCATGAATTTAGTAACAAATCCATATTATGCCTGTGAGATAACGTTACAGCCATTAGAAAGATATCCTCTAGATGCTGCAATATTATTTTCAGATATTCTAACTGTGCCTCATGCTATGGGTTTAGGATTGAATTTTATTGAAGGCAAAGGCCCAGAATTTTCTTTTCCTTTAAATACAGAAATATCTATATCTAAATTGCAAGTTCCTAATATAGAAGAATTAAACTATGTATTTGATGCTGTAAAACTAGTAATAAAAGAACTAGATGGGAAGGTTCCTTTGATAGGATTTTCTGGAAGCCCTTGGACTCTTGCTTGTTATATGGTAGAGGGTAAAAGTAATACTGATTATAAAACTATAAAAACTATGTTGTATTCTAGACCAGATCTACTTAATAGAATTCTAGAGATAAATACTGAGTCTGTTATTAATTATTTGAATGCTCAAATAGATGCTGGTGTGCAGGCTATAATGTTATTTGATAGTTGGGGAGGTATATTGTCTGACGATGCTTTTAAAAGATTTTCGTTGATTTATAATCAGAAAATTTTTAATTCTATAAAGCAAAGACATGATGGAAAAAAAATACCAATTATTCATTTTACAAAAGGTGGTTCGATATGGATAAAAGATATTGCTGATTCTGGTTGTGATGCTATTAGTGTTGACTGGACATTAAATCTGAACAGTGCACGAAAGATAGTTAATGATTCTGTTGCGTTACAGGGTAATATGGATCCAATGGTATTGTTTGGTGATTATGATTCAATATTTAAGGAAGCAAGAAGAATTATTGATTCTTTTGGTATGGTTGGTGATTCTTCTGCTCATATATTTAATCTTGGGCATGGTATAAATAAAGACACACCATTTGAATTAGTTTTAGATCTTGTTAATGAAATACATGATTATAGTCGCAAATATCATGTTTAATTAATGAAACAATTATCATCTATAGCAAAATTTATACTTATACACAGGCATATTTATAATTTATATATTTTCTTTTGAACTAGGTAGAGTTTTTTTTTACCTAGTTCATTGTTTTTCCAGCAAAAAAAAATCATTAACAAAGAAAAATAATTAAATGTTTTTTTATATAGATATTTTTCCTAGAGATATTATTATTTTTTCCACAAAGTTATCCACAGGTTAAATTAGTGTGTTTGGAAGAAATAATCGTTTGATTTCTTTACTTCATTAATGTCACATTTTATCAAACTTAATTTATGCAAAATGACCAAACAGAGTTATTAAAGTCTTATTATTGGTTAAATGTAGCATTTCGTGTTCCTATGGGTGGTTTGTTCGAATATAAGAGTGAATCATTTATAAAATTAGGTTCCAGAGTTATAGTCCCATTTGGGAAAAGAACTATGATAGGTATTGTAGTTGATCATTTAATTTCGCCAACTATTGATCCTAAATATATTAAGAATATATTAGATGTTATAGATGATTTACCTTCATTAAATGAAGATTGGATAAGATTAATAAAATTTACTGCTGATTATTATCAAAGATCTATTGGAGATGTAGTTTATTCTGTTATACCATCACCATTGAGAACTATTTCTTCTTATAATGGTAAAAGATCCAAAGGAGGACCGGTTGTTCGAGCTTATGAAAGTAAATCAGGATTTAGCCCAAAAGAATATATTTACAGTAATCATAATTATGAGCTAGAAGAACAACAAAAAAGAGCTATAGAAATAATTGTTTCTTCATTGGGTGAATTTAAAACAATTTTAGTACATGGAGTTACAGGATCAGGAAAAACAGAGGTTTATTTAAGAAGTGCCTGTCATGTATTATCAATGGGTAAACAGGTCTTGTTTCTTGTCCCTGAAATAAATCTTACTCCTCAATTAGAAAATGCAGTGAGGTCACATTTTGCAAATATAATAAGCCCTGAAGAAATATTAGTAGTTCACAGTGGTATTTCAATGCAAAAGAGAGTACTTTCATGGGCAATGATGCAGCGTTCTCAGGTGAAGGTTGTACTAGGTACTCGAATGTCTATATTTTCTCCATTAAGTAATTTGGGTCTTATTGTTATAGATGAGGAACATGATATATCATATAAGCAACAAAGTAGATTAAGATATTCTGCAAGAGATGTGGCGATATGGAGAGCTAAAGATTTAGGGATTCCTATACTTTTAGGTTCAGCAACTCCTTCGTTAGAAACTTGGAATCATGTAAATAATAAGAAATATTTATTGGTATCTTTAGATAAAAGAATAAAAAACATATGTATGCCATCTATAAAACTAATCAATACAGCAAAGTTACCATATTCTACAGTTTTAACAAAAGAGTTGCAGGAGGCTATAGATCTTAGACTACAAAGAAAAGAACAATCTCTAATATTTATTAATAGAAGAGGTTATGCTCCTGTTTTTCATTGTTATGCATGTGGTTGGGTGAGTAGTTGTTCTAGATGTAGTGTATTTACTGTTTTACATGTTTTAAAGGATAGATCATATAGATTACAGTGTCATCATTGTGGGCTTCATAGTGCAATTCCAAGAACATGCCCTATTTGTGGTAATCAAGATTTAAAAGCAATGGGTTTAGGTACTCAGAGTGTAGAAGAAGAACTGTCTTTAGTTTTTCCACAAGCGAAAATATTAAGAATAGATTCTGATACAGCGAGAGGTTCTAGTGTTAAAGATTTATTATCTGATGTTAATAATGGAGAAATAGATATTTTAATTGGTACACAAATGCTCTCCAAGGGACATAACTTTACTAAAGTTAGTCTTGTGGGAGTAATAAATTCAGATTCTATGATTTTTTCACAAGATTTTCGAGCTTCAGAGCGTTTATTTGCTCAATTAATGCAAGTATCAGGTAGATCTGGCCGTTATAGCAATGGAGAAGTTATAATACAAACATCATTTCCAGATCATTCAGTATATCAGTCATTAGTAAGTAATGATTATATTGGATTTGCTAATAATCTTTTAAAAGAAAGAAAAAAGACTCTTTTGCCACCTTTTTCATTCCAGGCATTATTAACAGCTGAATCTAAGAATATTGAAACTTCAATAAAGTTTTTAGAGGAATCAAAATTTATTATAGAAGGCATTACATCAAAGAATCTTTCTTACAACAACAAAATTATTTGTTATGATCCATTGCCAGCAAGGGTTTTTAGGGTTGCTAATATTGAAAAGGCTCAACTATTAATAGAAGGTCATAGTAGACATATTTTATTATCTCTTTTGCGAAATTGGTTGTCCTTGTCGTCTATTTCTTTTAGAAAAAATAATAAAGTTAACTGGTCTATTGAGATTGATCCATTAGAAATTTAATTATAACAAAGTTGATTTCTTATTTTACGAGCTGCTTCAGGGAGTTCACTGGCTGTCATACCTATTGGACCATTATTATTGTTGGCTAAATATTCTGCTGCTGCTCCATGTAACCAAACTGCTCCTGGTAACGCTTGTTCTATACTTATAGATTGTGTTAGTAAACTACCTATCATACCTGCTAATACATCACCAGTTCCTGCTGATGCAAGTCCTGGATTGCCATTCTTACTTACTAAAATTTTATTCTCTGGACTACAGACTATTGTTCTATATCCTTTTAATATAGTCCATGAATTATATTTTTTGGTTAATTCTATAGCTGCTTGTATTCTATTTGATTGAATTTCTAATGTTGTGCATTTAAGAAGTCTAGCTGCTTCTTTTGGATGAGGAGTTATAATTAAAGTATTAGTAGATTCTTGTAGATTTAAATTATTTTGAGCTATTATATTCAATGCATCTGCATCTAAAACTATAAATTGGTTATTAATTTTATTTATAGCTTTATTTAATATATTTATTGATTGGTGATTTTTTCCCATACCACATCCTATAACCCAAGTGTGTATTCTTGTAATATCATCTACTTTCAATAGGTTATAAGCAGTTCTTAGCATTAATTCTGGTTGCATGAAGTCAATATTAAATGGGGTGGTGTTTTGTGTAAAACCTACTAAAACTTTACCAGCTCCAATTTTAATAGCAGCTCTAGCAGCCAATAATAATGATCCTTCCATGCCATTACTACCTCCAATGATACCTATTGTTCCATAATCTCCTTTGTGAGTATTCAAATTTCTTTTTTTTAATAATTCTGTAAGGTTTCTTATTTCTATATCATTTGTAATCATTTTTTATGGTTTAACTAGAGTAATAATATATAATAAATAAACATCTCTCGCAGCGCATCCGTAGTTTAATGGATAGAATAATAGCCTCCGAAGCTTTTGATACAGGTTCGACTCCTGTCGGATGCGCCACAATATTATTGGTTGATATTATTGATTACTAAATTTGTGTTTCTTTAAGAAACTCTTCGAAACTGCATGTTGAATTCTCTTCTAGAATTCTTTGTAATTCAAGAGATTTTATAGAGTTTAATTTATAGGATTCTAACAAATCATTATCAAGTGTATTGTTTATATTTTCTATATTGTGTTTCTTGCTTATATCAAGAGTATATTCATTGAGGCTCATTGAGTTTGTTTTTAGAGAGTTTATTATAGAATATGAAGGGGTTAGCTCAACATTATTCATTTTTCTGATTTGTTCATTTAAAGATTTATAATGTGGTTTATCATTATCATTTTTATCTAGTAAATTTGCAAAAGGTGTGATTTGTTCAATTATATTAATTCCCCATTCTTTTAATGAAATGGAGCTATTATTGTTTTTTAGAGTAAGACCAGGTTGTCTACCATAAACAGCTACTTTGGAAAAATTTTCATAATAATCATTACAGTCATCATTTGATGTGAAATAAGGACTGTCACTTAAAGCGCAGAATAATAAGAAAGCATCCATAAATAAACAGGTGTTTTTTGTTATTCCTAAGCTAGATGTTTGATCTATATCTAAACACCTAACTTCTATATATTCTATACCTCTTTTCTTGATGGCTTCTATTTGTTTTTCTGAGTTTATAACATTACATTTAGGTCTAATACTGGAGTAATACTCATTTTCTATTTGTAATATGTTAGCATTTAATTGTAGCCATTCTTTGTTTTTAATAATACCTATTTTTTCATATTCTGGCCATGGTGTATTTAAACCCCAATTGATTTTGTCAACAAATGAATCTAGAGTATTATAAGTAATTTTTAGATTTTCCTGAACAGAACTTTGATATCCTAATGAACTCATTCTTAAACTTGTAGCGTAAGGCATATATAGGGTGTCATGGTCCAATGTTTCTAATTTAACATCATGTTTTGATTTGAAAAAGGTTTTTGATATTGCTGGAGATGAGCCAAATAAATATAGAATTATCCAAGAATACCTTATAAAATTCCTAATTAGCCCTAAATATCTTTTTGATTTTATTGACTCTAGTTCTTCTGAGGATTTCCCATATATAAAAGACCAGAGTTCATGTTTTATTGAGAAATTGTAATGTAAGCCAGATATACATTGCATGGTTTTACCATAACGATTAGCTAGACCTTTGCGATATATGTGTTTAAATAGTCCTAAGTTTGAATTTCCATAGTCGGCTATAGGAATATTCTCTTCAGAGGGCATAAAAAGTGGAGGCATTGATTGATGCCATAATATTTCTTTTTCTAGTGAGTCGCATACGAAATAATGTGTATTTCTTAGTTCCTTTAATAAGGATTCTATAGAGTCATGTGTGTCTGTAATTAATTCTAAAAGAGCCTCGGAGTAATCGGTAGTGATTTTTTTATTTGTAAGAGCAGAACCTAGTTTATCAGGATGTTTTTTATTAGATAGTCTGCCATTAAAATCTACTCGTAAAGCTTCTCTTTCTATACCTCTTAGAATTCCTGTTGGTATATCTTTATACTCTTGAATTTTTTCTATATTATTTTTTAACACTTGTGGATTATATATTTTTTTTGAACTATACATTGTTTAGCTTATTTTTTATAGAGATTCTAAATTTATTTTTTATAAAATAATATAAAATAACCTATTGGTTAGGTGAAAATATTTCTCAATAATAGTATTACGTAAATACATGAAAAAAATTTTTATAAAGTTTTTCACCTGTAAATGATACTATATTTTTATCAATTAGAATAATTGTGTGTTTTTTAATTATTGAAAATTTTATTAAATATTAATTAGGTGAATTGCAATTAATATTCTTATATATAAATTCGATAATTATTTAGGAAAAATTATTTGTGTTGGACAATATTATTGTCTTATTAAGATTATCATGTTTATTTGAATAATTTAATTTATAATATGACTATGAATCATGTCAGATATAGTCTTACATATCGGCATATCTTGTTTATTAGAAAGGTTGTTTTTAAAGAGTAAGATATATATTTATTATGGTTTGGTTGTTTTTTTATTTAGTGTTTTTAGGATATTTTTATGTATTTAACAAGTCACAAATCTATTTTGTCGACGTTTGTCATATTTTTAAGTTTGTTAATTCTATTATTTTCTTTTGATGTAAATGCAAGGCGTTTAGGGAATGGTGGTTCTTATGGGAAACAATTCTCGAATATTGGTAAGATGCATAATAATTCTTTAATATCTCCGAGCATGAATAAACAAGATTCTTATAAAAGAACATATTCTAATAAATCTTCTAAAAATAATATTAATAAAAAGAAGAGTAATCAAAGTTTTTTGGGAATGATTTTAACTAGTCTTGGTCTTGCTTATTTGTTGTCACATTTTGGTTTTGTTGGAGTTTTTAATATATTGTTTTTTATGTTTCTTTTGTTAAGTTTATATATTTTTGCTTTTAAAATTGCTAGAAAGTATAGTTATCATGTGTCTAAAAATGATTATAAAGAAACTAATAATTATACTAGAAATAATATTAACAATAAATTTTCTAATATTACAGATGCTGAAATTTTATCTGAGTTTGATAATTCTAAATATAGAAATACTGATATTAATATAAGTAATTTTGATAAAGAAATTTTTTTAGAGAATGCTAAGAAAATATTTATTTATATACAAGAAAATTCAAATCAAAATAATTTTTCTCAATTAAAGGAATATTTAACAGAAGATTTATTGAAAGAACTTTATTCAGAGTTAATTAATACTGATGATGAAATTATAGTTGTAAATCTTTACGCTGATTTGTTGCAGTTATTTGAATCAGATGGTTTGTATATTGCTAGTGTATGTTTTTATGGATTAATAAAGACTAATAATAACTTCTCAGAGTTTGAGGAAGTATGGCATTTCCAAAAATATAATGAGGCAGGTTGGTTGTTATCAGGAATTCAACAGAAAACTTAGGAAGTTTTATACAATAACTTGATGAATTTGTAATATGTGCTTGCAAATTACGTAGCTGTAGAGATGCTTTATTAGTAATAATTTAATTAAAAATATATCAATAATATTTATAGAAGTGATGTAATGGTCCGTAACCATTACCAATGTTTAATCTGTTTGATTCTTCAATAGATTTAGTAAGAAATTCTTTTGCATGTATCGATGCGTTTAATACACTTTCTCCTTTTGCTAATAAGGCTGTTAATGCTGCAGATAATGTACAGCCAGTACCATGAGTGTTATTAGTTATTATTTTATTGCCAAATATTTCTGTCATGTTTATACCATCAAAGATGATATCAACCATTTCATTGCCTGGTAAATGTCCTCCTTTAAGGATTACCCATTTATTTGTATCAGAAGACTTTATTGTCATTTTATTATGTAATTTTTTTACAGTTTGTCTCATCTCCGTTATATTTTCAGCTGGTCTTTCTTTTATAATGGATGCAGCCTCCGGTAAGTTTGGTGTGATTATTGTAGCCATAGGAATTAGGTATTCTATTAGTGTTTCTGTTGATTCATGTTCTAATAAATAATTTCCATGTTTTGAAATCATAACTGTGTCTAGTATTATATGAGAAGGTTTCCATTTTAAGAGACTTTCTCCTACTTCTATAACAATATCCGACTTTCCTAACATTCCTATTTTTACAGCTTTAATTTTAATATCGTTAAATATAGTGTCTATTTGTTTAGCTATGAATCCTTTAGGCATATATTCTATACCGTAGACACCATTAGTATTCTGGGCAGTGACTGCAGTTAATACAGCACAGGCATAAACACCTAAGGAGCTCATGGTTTTCACATCTGCGAGAGTGCCGGCTCCGGCAGATGTATCAAATCCAGCAATACTTAATGCATTAACTATACTAGATATATTATTATTCATGACATTAATTAATTTTTGGATTGTATTAGTCCTTCTTCAGGAGAGCTAGGAGAGCTTGTGTATATTTTTTTAGGCATACGTCTTGCTAAAAATGCTTCTCGTCCAGATTCTACTGCTTTACACATTGCACTTGCCATTAAAATTGGATTGCCTGCACAAGCTATAGCTGTATTCATTAATATTCCATCACATCCTAGTTCCATAGCTATAGAAGCATCTGAAGCTGTGCCTACTCCAGCATCTACTAGTACTGGTATTTTTACGCTGTCTATAATTAGTTGTATATTCCATGGATTTAATATTCCCATGCCAGAACCAATAAGAGAGGCTAGTGGCATTACTGCAACCACTCCTATATCTTCTAAAATACGACATTGTATTGGATCATCAGTACAATAAGCCATTACATCAAAACCATCTTTAACTAAAATTTCTGCGGCTTTAATAGTTTCTGGCATATTAGGGAATAAAGTATTCTTATCTCCTAAAACTTCGAGTTTTATTAAATTATGACCGTTAAGTAATTCTCTTGCTAACCTTAAAGTTCTAATAGCATCTTCTGCATTATAGCAACCAGCTGTATTTGGTAATATTGTGAATTGAGATGGTGAAAGAAAATCTAATAAGTTTGGGGCATTCTTATCCTGACCTATATTAGTTCTTCTTATTGCAACTGTGACAATTTCAGCTTTGCTTGTAACTATTGCTTGTTTGGTTTGCTCAAAATCTTTATATTTCCCTGTTCCCACAAGTAACCTTGAAGAAAAACTTCTTCCTGCTATGTAAAAAGTATCTTTATGAGTCATAATAATTTTCAATTAAATTTGAAGTTTAATAATTAATACATTAATTATACCAATGCTAGTATATATGATATATCATAATCTATATGGTTATGTGGTTTTATTTAATATAATAATCTTTGTGTTATATATTTTCTTAGAATATTATATCATTTGGGGATTTTTATAGTGCTTAAATTGGGTATTACCGGAGGTATAGGGTCAGGGAAGAGTATAGTTTCTAATTATTTAGAAACTCTAGGTGTTTCTGTAATAGACACTGATAAAATCTCTAAAGAATTAACGTCTTCTGATGGTGATGCTATAGAACAAATAAAAATGTCTTTTGGTCTAGACTCTATAAACAAAGATGGATCTTTGAATAGATTATGGATGAGAAATAGAATATTTTTATCGTATACAGAGAGATTAAAACTTGAGGCTATTTTACATCCACTTATTATTGAAAGAGCAACTATAAGAGCTAAGAATTCTTTAGGTCCTTATATCGTCTTTGTGGTTCCTTTACTTGTTGAATCTAAGATGTGGATTGAGAAAGTTGATCGCATATGCATAGTTGATTGTGAGATTAATGATCAAATTTCTAGAGTTAGAGAACGTGATAATATTAGCATCGACTTTATTAAAATTATAATAGATGCTCAGATTTCTAGAGATATAAGATTAAGTTATGCTGATGATATTATATATAATGGCAGAGAAATAACCAGAGATGAGTTATATAAGCAAGTGTTAGTTAAACATGAGAATTGGTGTTTATTGTCTAAGAGATTCGAATAATATTCTATTTCTAACTTAGATTATTTATTTTTTATTTATTGACAAATAGGTTTTTATATATTGTGATTTTTTTCGAATATCCATTTAATGAACATATAAGGGCATATTTGCGCTTGGAGTATTTGCTTGATAGATTCATTTTTTCTATGAATAGCAATGATGTTAGATTACATCAGGTAGCTGTTTCTACATTTTTTGATATTATTGATCTTGTAGAAAGATCTGATGTAAAAGGAGCTATTTTACAAGATTTAGAGAAACAACGTTTATTCCTTCTAAATTTTCGTGAGCGTAGTGGTGTTGATCAGAAATCTCTTGAATTGGCATTGGTGGAAATAAAGAAAATTAGTTCTAATTTAGCAACATCTCCTAAGCCTGGTAATATTTTAAGAGAAAATGAATGGCTTAATAGTGTTAAGAGTAAATTATTGGTTTATGGTTGTGCGGCTCAATCTGATATGCCATCTTATCATTTCTGGCAATATAAGACTGAGAAAGAGAGAAGAGAAGACTTATTTAGATGGTTCTCTTATATTCAACCACTATCAGAATCTTTAAAGATTGCCCTAATCTTATTGAGAGATTCTGGAAGTTTTTTTGATTGTTTGGCTGTAGATGGAGCTTATAAAGAAATGCTGGGTGGCAAGATTTACCAGTTGCTAAGAATAGGTGTGGATTACAAAATAGGTGTGTTTCCTGAGATGAGTGCTAATAAACATATGGTATGGGTAAGATTCTTTTTCCAGGATGAGAATTTTAAAGCAAAATCAGTTATTGATAATGTAAACTTTAGTATGTCTTTATGTAAGTAGGTTATATAAAAAATCTAATTCCGGCTATTCCATGTGCTCCGTTCTGGTAAGCTGTTTCTCTATTTTGTTCTGATTGTCCTCCTAGGGAAAAAACCGGTATTCTGGAATTCATAATTTCATTTTTGAAATTATCCCATCCTATACCTGGATCATTCGGGTGCGATAAGGTTGGCAAGACAGGACCTAAGACAGCAAAATCAGCATTTATATGGGAGTATGCATATTCTAAATCATTAGAATTATGAGCTGATACTCCTATTAGACTGTTTTGTTTAATAAACTTAGGTTTGTGAGAATACTTTTTCATATCTATTGAGCGTAGATGTACACCATTTGCTTCCGCCCACCAAGATTCAGGGTGAACACTATTTATAAGTAATTTTACTTTATGTTGTTTACAAATAGATAATATTTTTCTCATTATTGCTAATAAAGAATCAGAGAATGGTCCTTCATTCCAATTTGGTTCTCTGAATTGTATTAGACTTATTCCATTATTAATGGCTATATTAAGTCTATTTAAAAAATCTTTTACGTGTTCTTTTGAATTTATCGAAGTTATTGCATATGTGTTTGGTATCTTAAAACAGCGTAAGACATGGAAAGTTGTTGGTAATAAGTTATATTTATGTGTGATAGAGTCTATATTTGCCCATGTGATTAGTTGTTTTTCACGTCCATAAGCAGTTCCATCCCACTCTACTACTCTATAGAAAAATAGATCATATTTGATTTTTTGTTTTTGATATGTTTGTTTTATCCAAGGATAGAATTTAGTGACTTTTATTCCTAATTCTTCTTCAAGCTCACGATGCAATGCATCAGAGGTAGTTTCTTGTCCTTCAACTTTTCCTCCTGGCAATCCCCAAAGCACAGGCATTAATTCATTTTTAGGGCGTTGAGCTATTAGCAATTCATTATGATTATTGAGTATAACTCCGATAGATACTTTTATTATTTTATCTGTCATGTTGTGCTATCCAATGTCTTGCAAATTGATGAGCTATCCTGCCAGAACGAGATCCTCTTTCTAAGGCCCATTGTATGGCCTCATTTCGGAATTCATTTCTATTATCGATATTTGTTCCTCTTATTTTATTAATCCAAAAACTTACTATACTTAAATAAGTTTCTTGATTGAAAGGATAAAAAGATATCCAAATTCCAAATCTTTCAGATAAAGAAATTTTTTCTTCTACTCTTTCTCCTGGATGAATATCTCCATTCTCTTCAATGGTTTTTTGCAAATTATCATTAAAATTTTCTGGTATTAAATGTCTTCTATTTGAAGTTGCATATATAAGAATGTTAGTACCTGTTGATGATATTGATCCATCCAGTATGGATTTTAATTCTTTATACCCAGATTCTCCTTCTTCAAAAGACAGATCGTCACAAAAAATAATAAATTTTTCTGGTCTATCTGCGATAATTTCTACTATGCTAAACAAGTCATTTAGATCTGATTTTTCGATTTCTATTAATCTAAGACCATCACTATGATATTTATCTAGCATTGCTTTTACTAAGGAACTTTTTCCTGTTCCTCTAGCCCCAGTCATTAAAACATTGTTAGCTGGTTTTCCTTTGATAAACTGAAAAGTATTATTGTCAATAATATTTTTTTGCCTAGATATATTGTGTAAATCATTTATGTCAATTTTTGAGATATTGTAAATTGGATGTAAATACCCTTGTGTTCCTTGTTTTCTCCACTTGTATGCATGTGCTTTCCAATCATTATCTATTGGTACAGGTGGAAGCCAAGCACTTAATTGATTAAGAACTTTTTCTGTAAGAGAGTATAACTTTATAATATCAAAGGATTCCATTATCATTCTCCTGATTATGATCTATATTCTGCATTAATGGTGACGTATTCATGTGATAAATCACAAGTGTATATGGTTTCATTAATATTACCAGTTCCGATAAAGACTTTGATTCTTATTTCTGTTTGTTGTAAAACATTTTTGCCATCTTCTTCTTTGTAATCAGGATTTATGGCTCCATTTTTAACAATTAGTACTTCATTAAGCCAAATATATAGATCCTCGATTTTTATTTTTGCTTTTGAGTAGCCAATAGCTGCTAATATACGTCCTATGTTAGGATCAGAAGCATAGAATGCTGTTTTTACTAGAGGAGAATGAGCAATTGAGTATGCTACTTTAAGAGCTTCTTCTGTGTTATTAGCCTGTACAATATCTATTGTAATAAATTTTGTTGCTCCTTCTGCGTCTCTAATAATTTTCTGAGATAAATCTAAAGATGCTTTTTTTAGTGCTAACAAGACTTCTTGGTAATGTTTGTCATTTTCACTTGTAATTGCTAAATCTGACGTTCCTGTAGCCATTATTACAAAAGAATCATTTGTAGATGTATCTCCATCTACAGTAATTCTATTGAATGAAGAGTCAGTTATTTCTTTAATCATTCTATTTAATAATGATTGTTCTATTTTAATATCTGTTCCTATAAAAGCTAGCATTGTAGCCATGTTTGGACAGATCATTCCTGCTCCTTTGCTGATTCCAGTAACTGTAACGTTTTTATTTCCTATTATAAATTTTTCAGAAAATATTTTTGGTGTAGTATCTGTTGTCATAATACTATATGCAGCATCCTGCCAGCTGCTATTTCCTAGATTTCTTATGGCGTTAGGTAGAGCTTTTATTAGTTTTTCTATTGGGAGAGGCTCCATTATCACTCCTGTAGAAAAAGGAAGTATTTGCTCAGGATTAATATTTAATAATTTTCCAAGAGCCTCACATGTGTTTCTGGCAGCTTCTATCCCAGTTTTTCCTGTTCCTGCATTTGCATTACCTGTGTTAATTACTAAAGCTCTTATGCGAGGCAAAGATAAATTTAAATTTTCTTCTGATACTTGAACAGGCGCTGCTTTAAATAAATTTCTGGTAAAAGATCCAGAAACCGTTGTGTTTTCAGATATTTTAAATATTGTTAAGTCTTTTTTATTTATTTTTTTTATACCAGCTTCTGCGATTCCTATCTCTATGCCATTTATTGGAAAAATTTCATTTTCACCTGGAACTTTTAAATTAATAGCCATATTACGACACTCCAATATTTAAGATAGAAGAATACAAAATTTATTAATCGTTTTCGTATTCAAATTTATTATGAGAAGACTTCTGCAAAGGTTGTAATTCAATTGACAATATATTTTTTAGTTTTTGTTTATTGCTTTTAAAAAATATTTTTTAACTGTGATAAACGAGATATTAAAAAGATTAATCTTTTTAAAAAAATGGTGGCCTGGGGCGGAATCGAACCACCGACACAAGGATTTTCAGTCCTCTGCTCTACCGACTGAGCTACCGGGCCATATGTTATTATTAATATATTAATAATATATAAAAAAAGAAATATAACAATACCAGTTGTTAATAATTAGTTGATAGTTATTTGCTAATCTTGCAAAATATAAACTTATGAGATTAATTATATATATAAATGTTGTTTTTTAAATACTAAATGTTTCTTAAATGTTACCTGTTCCTATTGTTATCGGCTTAAATTATTTGTCAGCTCCGTTAGAAGTTCGTGAAAGAATGAGTTTGTCTGATGATTTGGTAATCAAAACTTTATCTAATTTATATTCACAGTACGGCAATAAAATCGAGGTTGTTATCTTATCTACATGTAATCGTTCTGACTTATATTGCTACGCTCATCTTAGCATGATGGAAAATTTATTTTTATCGTTTGCTAAATTAAGCAATATTGATCCAGAAACATTTCGTAAGTATTTTTATTTTTATTCTGGTGTTGATTCGATAAGACATATATTTAACGTGTCTAGTGGATTGGATTCCATGGTGTTAGGTGAGTCACAAATTTTAGGGCAAATGAAAAATGCTTTTTGTTTATCTAAGAAAACTGGATGTATTGGTATTTTTTTTCATCGTTTGTTTCAGGATGCTTTTTCTATAGCTAAAGTTATTCGTACTAAAACTGATATAGGGCGAAATTCTGTATCTATTGCATCAACTTGTTTGCGTTTAGTTAAGAATCGTATAGGTAATTTAGAGAATTCTAAAATTTTATTTATAGGCGCTGGTGAGATGATAGATCTTTGTGTAAATCATTTTCTTACAGCAAAACCTAAAAGCGTAACTATAGTAAATAGGACTTTAGAAAGATCTAAAAAATTAGCTGATAAATTCTCTGTAAATGTTATTCCTTTTGAGGATCTACTTGGTGTTTTTACTGATTTTGATGTTGTTATTTCATGTACAGCAAGTCTAGATTATATAATAAGTATTAGTGATCTAAATACAGATCATATAGAAGATATGATTATAATAGATTTGGCTGTTCCTAGAGATATAGATCCCGCAATAGGGAATTTATCAGGAGTTCATTTATATGCTATTGATGATTTATCTGGAATGATAAATGAAGCTGTTAAATCTCGTCTTGATTCAGTTCCGAGGGCTGGGATTATGATAGAAGATAGAATTAAAATTTTTATGACTTGGGCTTATCAAAGAAGATATGCTTCTATGATAACTGCTTTTTTTATGAGAGTAGAAAGTATAAAATTAGACGAAATAGAAAAAGCAAAGAAGATGATAATGCAAAAAGGTATTTGTTCAGAAGATGTTCTGAATATTACAGTTGATAGATTATTAAAAAAACTGAGTCATTCTATTATAGTTGCTTTGAAAAGCACTAGCAAAGAAAATTCTAAACATGTAGATGATTATTTTTATAGAGTTCTAGAAGATCTCAAAAGATAATGGTTGTTTTTATTTTATTAAAGTTGAAGCTATTTTATGAAATTATCAATGCGAAAGCGTTTGGAAGATTTATCTGATCGCTTAAAAGAGATTGATTTGATGCTTGCTGATTCAGCGGTATTTAGTAATATTGAAGAATTCCGTAAATTATCGTGTGAAAGATCTGAAATAGAACCTGTTGTAAAGAAATTTTCTGAGTTCTTATCGGTAGAGTTTGCTATTCTTAATGCACAAGATATTCTTGCTGATCCTGATTTGAAAGATTTGGCTGAGGAGGAAATTAAATTTAACAAAAAGAATTTAGTGGAATTAGAAAATTCATTACAATTGTTGTTGATTCCTAAAGATCCTAATGATGATCGTAGTTTTTTTCTTGAAATCAGAGCTGGTACAGGTGGTGATGAGAGTGCACTATTTTCTTCTGATTTATTGAGAATGTATATTCGTTATGCTGAACAGAAAGGATGGAGAGTTGAATTAATTTCAGAGAGTGTTTCGGATTTTGGCGGATATAAAGAGGTTATTATTAGAATAGACGGACATGGTGCTTATTCTCATTTGAAATTTGAATCTGGTGGTCACAGGGTACAAAGGGTTCCAGATACAGAAACTCAGGGAAGAATTCATACTTCTGCTTGTACAGTAGCTGTAATGTTGGAGGCAGATGCTGTTAATGATGTGTCAATAAATAGTAGTGATATTAGAATTGATACTTTTAGAGCAAGTGGAGCAGGAGGTCAGCATATCAACAAAACAGATTCTGCTGTTAGAATTACACATTTGCCTACTGGGCTTGTAGTAGAGTGTCAGGATGATCGTTCACAGCATAGGAATAAAGATAAAGCAATGAAAGTTTTAGCTGCTAGATTAAAGGATAAAGAGATACGTGAACTGCAAAATAAAGAAGCTGCTGAACGAAAAGGTCTAATTGGCTCTGGAGATAGATCAGAACGTATTAGAACTTATAATTTTCCTCAAAATAGAATAACTGATCATAGAATTAATTTAACTTTATATAAATTATCTCAAATTATGGAAGGTGATATGAGTGAATTAATAGGCTCATTATTATCAGAATACCAAGCTGAACAGTTAGCAAATCTTAATTTATAGATTATGAGTTATGGTCTCTATTGAAGAATTGATTGAGAGTAGTGCTATCCCTAGGATGGAAGTAATGATTTTGCTTGAGCATCTTTTGAAGAAAAGTAGAACGTGGATGATAGCTCATGATTCTTATTTAATATCTAGTAGTGTATTAAATCATTATATGAGATTAGTAAAAAGAAGGTTAGATGGAGAGCCTATAGCCTATTTAACAGGTCAAAAAGAATTTATGGGTTATAACTTCTTTGTAAATAAAGATGTTCTTGTTCCAAGACCAGAAACAGAACTATTAGTAGAACATTCTTTAAATATTATAAAAAAATATAAGAAAATTCCTAGAATAATAGATCTAGGTGTAGGTTGTGGAGCTATAGCAATATCTATTTATTTATATCGACAAGATTCTTATGTTGTTGGTTGTGATATAAGTAATAATGCCTTACTTGTAGCGGAGAAAAATATGAAAGCCTTAAAGGCTTCAATTAATTTGCTACAAAGCAATTGGTTTGATTCCATAAGTAAACAAGAAAAGTTTGATGTGATAGTTGCTAATCCTCCGTATATTGCTAAGTATGATGATCATCTTAAAAAAGGAGGGTTGATTTTTGAGCCTGAGCATGCTCTGACAGATGGTTCAATAGATGGATTAGGAAGTATTCGTATTATAGTAAGAGATTCTATTAACCATATGAGAGAAGGTTCGTCTTTGTGGATTGAACATGGATGGAATCAAGCTCAACAAGTAAGATATATAATGAATAATTATGGTTTTAGAGATATAGTGAGTCTATGTGATTTATCTTCTATTGAAAGAGTTACAGGTGGTTTTATTTAGTTTTTATTAAATTTAAATTGAATGGTACTATATGAAAAATATAAAAGAAGTACTTGATGAGATAATTACTCATAATTCTGTAGTTTTATTTATGAAGGGTTCTATTAATTTCCCTCTTTGTGGTTTCTCTGGTAAGGCTGTAAAGTTATTGCGTAACTGTGGGGTTTCTAATATTTATTGTGTGAATGTTTTAGAGGATGATAGAATTCGTCAAGGGATAAAAGATTACTCTAATTGGCCTACTATTCCACAGTTGTATATTAATAGTGAATTTATAGGTGGAGTGGATATTATGTCAGAATTATACGATAATGGTGAGCTGAAAAACATTCTTAATAGTGTCAAGAATGAAAATCAAGAATAGATATTTATTAGTTAGATAACATAGTTAATAGCATTTAAAGTAGAGATTTTTTATTTTTAAATGTTTTAGTGATTACAATTGTAATCACTAAAACTTAATATTAAGAGGTAAAAACTACTATTTATTAGAAATAAAATTATTGGTATTATTATTTTTTATAAAAAGTTCTCCTGTGGAAATTAAAAAATATGCTCCATGCACTTGGATATCTTTATTTTTTATTCTTTCTTTTATTGATGGGAATGTTAGTAGATTGCTAATACTATGTTCTACTACTGCTAGTTCTAGTTTTTTTGCAGTCTCGTAATTATATACATTCCCTATATTTAGTTTTTCTGAAACAGATGTGATTTGAGACATCCATTTCCCTATAAAATCTACTTGGCTCAAAGGTTTATTGTTTTCGACAAATGATTTTATGCCGCCACATGATTCATGTCCAAGAACTACTATATGTTTTATTCCTAGTGCATTAACCGCAAATTCTATTGCTGCACTAGTACCATGATATGATGAGTTAGTATCGTCCTCATAAGGAGGAACTAAGTTTGCTACATTACGAACAACAAACATTTCTCCAGGTTTTGAGTCAAATATTAACTCAGGTGATACTCTAGAATCACAGCATCCTATTATCATTATTTCTGGATTCTGTCCAGATTCTGCTAGTTCTTTATACCTGCTTTTCTCACTATTGAGTCTACCATTTTTGAAAGATAGATAACCTTGTGATAATCTTTTAGGAAACATATTTATTTTAATATAATTGTTTAATGAAATTAATTCTCTATTTTGCGAATAATCTTGGTTTGTTTTTTTTTGCTTAAAGCATACAATTAAATCTACTAAGTATATTACTACTTAACTAGATTTAATTGTAATTTATTAATAAATTATCAACCAGAATTTCTTAAACCTGCAGATATCCCATTTATTGTTAGGTGTATTGCTCGTTGAATTTGTTCTTTTTCAGCACTTGGCAAATCATTCTGTTTGTCTCTATAACGACGAATTAATTCTATTTGTAAGAAATTCAAAGGATCTATAAAAACAAAACGTTCATGTAAAGCAGCTAACAAATTTGGATTGTCCTCTAATAATTCTCTTTGGGTTATTAGTCTGAGCATATTTATAGTTTTATGATGTTCATTGGTTATTTTGTTAAATATACTTGTTCTTAATTTCTGATTTTTCACAAGTTCTGAGTAAGAAGATGCTATTTTCAGATTTGATTTGGCTAGTACCATTTCAATATTAGACAATAATGTTTTAAAAGCAGGCCACTCTTCTGTCATGGATTTTAATTCATGTAGACGTTCTAATTTAGATTTTTTTGTTATTTTACTACCGTATTCTAGATACTCTTCAATAGCTGAGCCAACCCCATACCAACTTGTAAGCATAAGTCTACATTGTGCCCATGAAAAACTCCATGGAATAGCTCTTAGATCTTCTATATTTTGATTCTTACTGCGAGATGCTGGTCTTGATCCAATATTTAATTCAGCTATTTCATTGATGGGAGTTGATGAGAAAAAATACTCTGCAAAACCAGTATTATCATAGACTAGATCTCGATAAGTTTTTTGTGCGTATTCAGACATGAAAGACATAATATGTCCATATTTCTTTACATATAGGTCTTCTTGAGTGCTTATTTTCCTATCAATACATAAACTAGATTCTAGTGTGGCTGATAATAATAATTCTAAATGCCATTTTCCTATGTCTTCATTATTATATTTGCCTTGAATTACTTCTCCTTGTTCCGTTAATCTAATTTGTCCAGCTACTGTTCCTGGAGGTTGAGATAATATTGCATCAAAGCTAGAACCTCCTCCTCGGCCAACTGAGCCTCCTCTACCATGAAATAGTCTAAGTTTTATATTTCTGGAATTAAATACATTAACTAGATCTCTTTCTGTTTGATATAGAGCCCAATTAGATGTTAGGAATCCACCATCTTTATTGCTGTCAGAATATCCTAACATTACTTCTTGCGTGTTGTGTTGAGTTTCTTTAATTATTGTTCTGACTTCTGGTATATCTAACCAGTCACCCATTATTTTAGAACTGTTTTGTAGATCATTAATAGTTTCGAATAATGGTACTACCATTAATCCATTATCTTGTTTAAGATTATTAGAGAGTGATGGAATTAATCCAGTTTCTTTTTGTAGCAAAAGAATTTCCAGCAAGTCACTTAGACTTTCCGTATGTGAAACTATTGTGTTTTGTATCGTTTTTTCACCAAAATTGGATCTTATTTCTGCTGCTGTTTTTAAAATATTTAATTCTTTGTTTGTTTCTTCACTGTATTGTGTCCAGGGAGATATTAGTGGTCTATTGTTATTTATCTCTTTCTTGAGAATTACTATTTTTATATTTTCGTCTAATTCTGAATATTTATTTTTTCCTTCTAAATATACACCAGCTTTCTGAAAAAGTTCTTCGATAACTCTCTCATGTACATCTGAATTTTGTCTTAGATCTAATGTGGTTAAATGAAACCCAAAAATTTTAATAGATTGTAATAAATTCTTTAGTCTAAGAATGGTTATAGTATTACCATTATTATTATTTAATGATTTGTATATAATAGTTAAATCTTTATATAACTCTTCTGAATTCAAGTATGCATGAGCTGGGAGAGAGTTTCTTCTTGCTAGATTGCGTCCAATGAGTTTTTCTGATGTTGATGCTAATCTTGCATAAATACCTATTAAAGCACGTCTATAAGGTTCGTCTACTAAGTGTGGAGAGGAATCATTGCTTCTGTTAGCAAGAAATAATAATTCGTCATCTACTCTTGTGAGTAATGTGCTAATAGATAGTTCTTTTTTTAAGGAATAAATTTCTTTTAGGTAATGTTCTATTATTATTGTGGATTGTCTTATAACAGCTTGTTTAAGAGTTTTTTCATCTACATATGGATTACCATCCCTATCTCCACCTATCCAACTTCCCATTCTTAGAAAAGGATAGATTGGGTCAGAATAAATAATTTTATTGTATTTAGAATTAATTATATTTGAGAGGTCATTATATAGTTTTGGAATTGCATGTAGGAATGTGCTTTTATAGTATGATAGCGCGTTTTCTATTTCATCTTCTACTGTCAATCTTGAATATCTAAGAATTCTAGTTTGCCATAAAGTTGTTATATATCCAGTTAATTCTGAGTTTTCGTCACTTTGTTGATTATTTATTTGGGGAAAAGATCTATTGGAAAGTTTATGAGCTATTTTCCAATGAGTATCTAAAATACTTCTGCGTTGTATTTCTGTTGGATGGGCAGTTAGAACTGGCATTATACAAGAATCTTCTATTAATGCTACAATTTCAGATGCGCTAACATTATGACTATCTAGTTTTTTTACAGCGTGTTCTAGACTTCCTCTTTTTGGATTGTCAATATCAGATCTATATTTTGTTCTTCTATTTTGATCTAAGTCTTCGGCTATGTTTAATAATTGTAGAAAATATCCAAATGCTCTAGCAACTATATTGGGATCATTACCTTCTAGTTCGTTAATTAATTTTTCTAAAGGTTCATTATCATTTGGTTTGTTTTTTTTTACTTCTGCAGTTACTTTACGTATGTTTTCTACTATATTAGAAATTCTTTTACCTTCACAGTTTTGTATAACTGATTTTAGTATGTTTTCTAGTAGATTTATTTCGAATTGCAATTGTGTTTTTTGCTTCATGTCAGAGTTCATTTTTAACCATTAAATAAATTTAATTAAAATTATGGATTTCTTATTACTGTTATCTTGACATAATAATATTCTATATGAGAATAAATATTTTCAAATATTGGTAAATATTATTTAAACGTATATTTTGTAATAAAAGGTAAATATGATAAATCATAACAATAAGGCACTAGTTCTTTTCTCAGGAGGTCAAGATTCTACAACTTGTTTGGCTTGGGCTTTAGAAACATATGAAAAAGTTGAAACAATTTCTTTTTATTATGGTCAGAGACATGATATAGAACTAACTTCTAGATTAAGTGTTCTTAATTCTATTAGATCTAGTTTCCCTAAATGGGATAAGAAATTAGGTGCAGATCATTTGATAGAAGTTGATTTTATTAAAAATTTTTTTAATACAGCATTAACAAATGATTTAGTTATTGAAAATACCAATGACATGCCTAATACTTTTGTTCCAGGAAGAAATTTATTGTTTTTTACTATTGCTGCTGCTTTTGGATACAAGTCTGATTTTAATGTTATAGTTGGAGGAATGAGTGAAACAGATTTTTCTGGATATCCAGATTGCCGTGATAGTACCATTAAATCACAGCAAGTTACATTAACTTTAGGACTAGAAAAAAATATTATTTTAGAAACACCATTAATGTGGAAAAATAAGTCTCAAGTTTGGGATTTTGCCAAAAATATTGGAGGAGATGCTCTAATAGAAATTATTGTTAAATATACTCATACTTGTTACATTGGTAATCATTATGATTTTCATTCTTGGGGATATGGTTGCGGAGATTGTCCTGCTTGTGTTTTACGTAAAAATGGTTGGGAAAATTGGATTAATGTAGAATAATATACATTGGTTTAGGTTTTCTTATTTATTTTTAATTATTTATATACAATTTATTTTAGAGTTTAAATATATTATGCCACATTATCGTTCTAGAACTTCTACTTATGGTCGAAACATGGCTGGTGCACGTGCTTTGTGGCGCGCTACCGGAATGAAAGATGGTGATTTTGGGAAACCAATTATTGCTGTTGTTAATTCTTTTTCCCAATTTGTTCCTGGTCATGTTCATTTGCGAAATTTAGGTATGCTAGTAGCAAAAGAAATTGAAGCTAATGGCGGTGTTGCTAAAGAATTCAACACTATAGCTATAGATGATGGAATTGCTATGGGTCATGGTGGTATGTTGTATTCTTTACCGTCTAGAGAACTAATAGCTGATTCAGTAGAGTATGTTGTAAATGCTCATTGTGCTGATGCAATGGTCTGTATTTCAAATTGCGATAAAATTACTCCAGGTATGTTAATGGCGTCTATGCGCTTAAACATTCCAACAATTTTTGTTTCTGGTGGTCCTATGGAGGCCGGCAAAATTACTTCTGTTGTCAATAATGTCATAAAGAAAATAGACCTTGTAGATGCTATGATTGTAGCTGGTGATCCTAGCGTTAGCGACGAAATAGTTGCAGAAACAGAAAGAATGGCATGTCAAACATGTGGATCTTGTTCTGGTATGTTTACTGCAAACTCTATGAATTGTCTGACAGAGGTAATTGGGTTGGCTATTCCTGGGAATGGTACTTTATTAGCAACACATTCAAAACGCAAAACTCTTTTTGAATCAGCTGGTCGTCTGATAGTTGAATTATGTAAGCGTTATTATGATCAAGATGATAGTTCTATTTTGCCAAGGAGTATAGCTAACAAGAAGTCTTTTGAGAATGCTATGGCTTTAGATGTTGCTATGGGTGGATCTACGAATACAGTATTACACTTATTAGCAGCTGCCAAAGAAGCTGAGGTGGATTTTACTATGAGTGATATAGATAGAATCTCTCGTCATGTTCCTTGTTTGTGTAAATCTGCTCCAGCTACAGATAAATATCATATAGAAGATGTACACAGAGCTGGTGGTGTTATGGGTATACTTGGTGAATTGGCTCGTGCTAATTTATTAGATTTATCTGTTAAGAATATAAATGGAGCTTCTTTAGGAGATATTATAAAAAAATGGGATTTAGCAGATTCTCCTACGGAAGAGGTTAAAAAATTTTATAAGGCAGCTCCGGGAGGTATTCGTACTACAGAGGCATTTAGTCAAAATAATTATTTTAATGATTTAGATGTTGATCGCATATCGGGATGTATTCGTAATATAGAAAATGCTTATTCTAAAGACGGTGGATTGGCAGTTTTATATGGGAATATAGCTGAAAATGGTTGTATTGTTAAAACAGCTGGAGTTGATGAGTCACAGTTGGTTTTTAGAGGTAAAGCTCGTGTTTTTGAAAGTCAGGAATCTGCTGTTGATGCTATTTTGGGTGATGATATAAGACCTGGAGATTTAGTTGTAATTAGATATGAAGGTCCTAAAGGAGGTCCAGGTATGCAGGAAATGCTATACCCAACTTCATATTTGAAATCAAAGGGTCTTGGGAAAACATGTGCTTTATTTACTGATGGTAGATTTTCTGGTGGATCATCTGGATTGGTTATAGGTCATGCTTCTCCAGAAGCTGCTGAGGGTGGTAATATTGCTTTAATAGAAAACGGAGATAGTATTTCTATAGATATTCCTAACAGAAAGATAGATTTGTTAGTTGATAGCGTAGAGTTGTCTCGTAGGCGTAATTCAATGTTATTGAAGGGTGAAAAAGCATGGAAGCCTTTAAATAGAGAACGTTTTGTTTCTAATGCATTAAAGGCTTATGCCGCTTTAGCAACTTCTGCTGATTGTGGTGCAGTTCGTGATATATCTAAATTAGATAAATCGTAGTTGATAAATAATATTAGTATCGTATATTAAATACGATACTAATATTTTATAAAAATTTTCTTAATTGTTTCTTTATGTCTCCAGTCTTACCTCCTTTTTTGATAGTTCGTTGGCTCTTATTGTTAATAATATTAACAGCTCTTTATTTTATAAAAATTTTTTTAATGCCATCGTTAGCAGCTTTGATTGTGGGTATAGCTAGTTGGCCTATCTACCAACGTGTTTTATATGTATTTTCTGGAAAGAATGCTTTGGCAGCCTCTGTATCATTGTTATTTTTTTTATTGGTTTTGGTGATTCCGATAACATTTGCTTTTGCATATGCAGTTCAAGAAGCGAGTGTTTTTATAAAATGGGCTATTACTGTAAATAGAAATGGTATATCTATTCCATTTTGGATTTCTTCCATGCCAATTTTGGGTGATAAGTTATCAGATTATTGGTGTTTATATTTTGGAGAACCTTATGCTCTAGGTAGAACTGTACAGGTTATTAGTGGAGAGCATTTGGGAAATATATATCGTATGTTAATATCGGCAACTAGTAATTTTTTTCATTCTCTTCTGTCTGTGTTTTTTATGTTAATTACTCTATTTTTTGTTTATAAAGATGGGGTAAATATGCTTGCACAATTAGATATTTTTGGTAATCGTATACTGCCTGATAGTTGGATAAGATTGTCTCGTGTAGTTCCTGCAATGATTAACTCTACTGTAACTGGTATGACTCTTATTGCTATGGGGGAGGGTGTTATATTAGGTTTTGCTTATTGGATTGCTGGGGTTCCTTCTCCAGTTTTGCTTGGCTGTATAACTTGTTTTTTAGCTCTTATCCCAGGTGGGGCTCCTTTTGTTTTTACAATGGTGTCATTGTATTTGTTGTCTTCAGGTAAGGCCTTTGCTGCTTTATGTTTGTTTATATGGGGTACTTTTGAGCTTTTTGTTGTTGATAAGACTATTAGGCCAAGATTAGTAGGTGGTCCAGTTAAATTACCATTTTTACCAACTTTTTTTGGTTTGATAGGAGGATTAAAAACTATGGGTATAATAGGTTTGTTTATAGGGCCTGTTTTAATGGCTATAGTTGTTGCTATGTGGAGAGAATGGATTTTTAGTGCTCAGAACAATGTTGATTCATTTGATATTTAAAAAGTAAAGAGATTATTTAGATAATTTGGTGCCCGGGGCCGGAATCGAACCGGCACGCCTTTCGGCGGGGGATTTTGAGTCCCCTGCGTCTACCAATTTCACCACCTGGGCCTATCTGCAATAATAATTGATATTATACACGCACTTGAAAAATTATGCACTACCTCCATACTAATAATTAAAGGTTATCGATGCAAGTTTTTCATTAACAAAATTAAATTAATTTTGTATTTTCAGCAATTTCTCATAGAGTATTTTATATTTATGAATAAAAGTGATAAATTTTTAGAACCTGAGAAAATGAATTTTCAGGCTGAGGTGAAACAGTTACTTAATTTAATGATTCACTCTCTTTACAGTAATAAAGAAATATTTTTGCGGGAGTTGGTATCTAATGCTTCCGATGCTTGTGATAAATTGAGATTTGAATCTTTAGATGTTCCGGAGTTGTTGTCTAAGGATGAGGATTTTAAAATTACTGTTCTTTATGATAAGGTAGATCATACTATTACCATTTCAGATAATGGAATTGGTATGTCGAGAGATGATGTTATTGATAATTTGGGTACTATAGCTAAATCTGGGACTAAGGATTTCTTTAAAAATTTAAGTGGTGATAAAAAAAAGGATGCTCAATTAATTGGTCAATTTGGGGTTGGGTTTTATTCTGCATTTATTGTTGCTGATTTAGTTAAGGTTATAAGCTTAAAAGCTGGCTTAAAGGAAGATCATGCTATTTGTTGGGAATCAGATGGATTAGGCGAATTTACAATAAGTAGAGGATCTCGTAAGACTCATGGTACTGATATTATTTTATATTTAAAAGAAGATTCATATGAGTTGTTAAATGGTTGGAAATTACGTGAGATTTTGCGTAAATATTCTGATCATGTATCAATCCCTATTTGCATGTATAAAGAAGAGTGGAGCGAAGAAAAGAAAGAGCAGGTTAAAACAACTGAGTTGGAAGTTGTTAATCAATCTAATGCATTATGGACAAGGCCAAAATCCGAAATAACAGATGAACAATATAAAGACTTTTATAAATTATTATTTCATGATTTTAATGATCCTTTAACTTGGACCCATAATAAGATAGAAGGCCGTAATGAGTACACTCAGCTATTTTATATCCCTAAACAAGCCTCATTTGAAATGTGGGATCGGGATAATACTCATGGTATTAAATTATACGTTCGTCGTATATTTATTATGGATGGTTCAGAGCAGTTGTTGCCTAGGTATTTGCGCTTTGTGAGAGGTATCATAGATTCTTCTGATCTGGATTTGAATGTTTCTAGAGAAATCTTACAGGAGAGTAGGGATATACGTGCTATTAAAGATGCATCTGTTAAAAAAATATTAAATTTAATTGAAAGTATATCTAACAATAATAATGAGGACTATAAAACATTCTGGACTGAGTTTGGAGAAATTCTTAAGGAAGGTATTGGAGAGGATTTTAATAATCAAGAAAAAATTGCTAGATTGTTAAGATTTTCTTCTACGCATAATGGAAGTGCTAATCAGGATGTTTCTTTATCTGAATATATATCAAGAATGGCTGAGGGCCAAGAAATTATATATTATATAACTGCTGATTCTTTTAATTCAGCTATAAATAGTCCTCATTTAGAAGTTTTTCGTAAAAAGAAAATAGAAGTTCTATTGCTCTCTGATAGAATAGATGAATGGATGCTATCTCACTTAAAAGAGTTTGAAGGAAAACGTTTAGTTTCTATTGCAAAAGATGACTTTGATATAAGCAAGATTTCTGAAGGGGAAGATATTAAAAATCTAGAACCATCTGAATTTCAAAAAGAAGTAATAAAGAATATTGAAAAAACTTTATCAGATCGTGTTAAAGAGGTAAGAGTTTCCTCTAGATTGGTAGATTCTCCAGCATGTGTGGTAGTTGAGAAAAATGATCTTAGTCCTCATTTAATTCGTATGTTAAAGGCATCAGGTCAAAATCCACCTTCTTCTAAACCTATATTGGAAGTCAATTCTGAACATGAGTTTTTAAAGAAGATTGCTACTATAGATAGTGATAAAAAATTTGAAGAGTGGGCTAATTTATTGTTAGATCAGGCTATTCTTGCTAGTGGTGGAAGTTTGAATGATCCTAGTTCTTTTGTAAAACGTTTAAATAATATTATTCTAGATAAATAAAGTTGATTTAATATAGAGACTGAGTGTCATCTCATTCTCTATATTAATGTATTTTTGTAAACATATGAATAGATTGTATTTGGTATAATAACATGTTAGATAATTTGACTCAGCGTTTATCAAAAATTGTTAGAAAAATTAAAGGAGAAGTTCGTTTAACAGAGGCTAATACTAGTGAAATGTTAAGGGAAATAAGAATAGCTTTATTGGAAGCTGATGTTTCATTTTCTTTAATAAAAGATTTTATTGGTAATATTAAGAAGAAATCTCTTGGATTGGAAGTTGTTGATAGTTTAAATCCAGGTCAGATGTTAGTTAGTGTGGTTCATAAAGAACTGACTAATCTCATAGGTGGTGATTTAGGACAGTATTCTACAGAAATCTCATTGTCTACTACACCTCCAGCATGCATACTTATGGTTGGCTTACAGGGTGTTGGAAAGACAAGCACGGCTGGTAAATTAGCTTATTGGTTGTCGAATGGTAATCATACTAAAGAAGGTAAAAACACAGGTAAGAAAAAGGTTTTATTGGTAAGTACGGATGTATATCGTCCAGCAGCTATAGAACAACTAAATATTATTGCAAATCAAATAAATGTATCTTTTTTTAATTGTGATTTTTCTAAAAAACCATTAGAAATAGCATTGGAATCACTTGAATATGCCCGCAATCATTATTATGATATTGTTATTTTTGATACGGCAGGTCGTTTGGCGGTGGATAATCTTATGATGGATGAGATAGAATCATTACATAAGATTATAAACCCTATAGAAACATTGTTTGTTGTGGATTCTATGCAAGGACAAGATGCTGTGGCTACGGCTAAGATTTTTTCGGAAACAGTTTCTTTAACAGGCATAATTGCAACTAAATTAGATGGTGATGCTAGAGGTGGGGCTGCTTTATCTGTTAGGTATATTACAGGTAAGCCATTAAAGTTTATTACTACGTCTGAGAAAATAAATGGTTTAGAGTCTTTTTATCCTGAACGTATGGCTAAACGTATTCTAGGTATGGGAGATATACTTTCTTTAGTAGAGCATGCACAAAAAAATATTGATATTAATGAAGCTAAAATTGCTTTAAAAAATATAAATTCTAAGAATAAATTTGATTTCAATGATTTTAAGGCACAAATAGTTCAAATGAAAAAAATGGGCGGTATTAGTTCATTAATGGAAAAATTACCAGATAATTTACATTTTTCTAGTAAATCTTTAGGTGTTAATAGTCAAGAAGAATTAATAAAGAAATCGGAATCTATTATTAATTCTATGACTTTGTTAGAAAGAATGAAACCAGAGATAATTAAATCTTCTAGAAAACGTAGAATAGCTAAAGGTTCTGGTGTTACTGTTCAAGAAGTAAATCGATTGCTTGCAAATTTTAATCAAATCCAAAGCTTTATGAAAAAAATTAAAAAGAATGGATTTTCAAAAATGTTTAATTCTTTAAGCGGTTTATTTAAATAGTTCTAGTTTTTATTAACCACCACCAATTGCAGATACTATTTCCATAATATCACCATTCTTTAGAATGGTCTCATGATATTTATTTTTGCTAATTATATTTCCATTTAATTCTATTGCTATTTTTTTATTTTCCATTTTAAGAATTATAATAGCATCATGTATAGTAATATTTTCTTGAATTTCTGTTTCTTTACCATTTATTCTAATATTCATTCTTATATTCCTTATTAAAATAATCTATATTATATTTTGGTTTTTATTAAAGACCAAAAATTTTCTAAGTCTACATTTCCTCCAGTAATTATTACACCAATTCTTTTGTTCTGTAATTGTTCTATAATTTTGAGGCTGGCAGCAAAACCAAGACAACCAGTTGGTTCTGATATAATTTTTAATTCATTAGCTAGGATATACATACAATTTATTAATTCTGAGTCACTAACAGTTAATATGTTTTCTACATATTTTTTAATTATTGCAAAATTACTTTTTCCTAAACATTGAGTTTGAGCGCCATCAGCTATGGTGTTTGGAGTGTCTATTTTAGTCAGAATTCCAGTTTGGAATGATATTTGTCCATCATTGCCAGTTTCTGGTTCTGCTCCATATATCTTGCATTTAGGTAAAATAGAATTCATAACTATAGATGAACCTGCTAATAATCCTCCCCCACCTAGTCCTATAAATATAGCATCCAAATTACTAATTTCTTCAAATAATTCTTTTAATACTGTTCCAGAGCCTGCTATTACATCATTATTATCATATGATGAAATAGGAATCAATTTATTTTGCTTTACAAATTTATTGAGTATTTCTTCTCTATTATCATTATACCTGTTATACAAAATAAAATTACAGTTCTTATGTTGTTTTGCTGTGTTTATTTTAGTTTTTGGTGCATCATTAGGTACAATTATAGTAGCATTAACTCCTAGTATGTCAGATGCTAAAGCTATAGCTTTAGCATGGTTGCCAGAAGAGAAAGTTACAACTCCTATTTTCTTTTGTTTATCATTTAATTTAGCTAATGCATTCAAAGCTCCTCTGAATTTAAATGCATTAGTTCTTTGCATATTCTCACATTTAAAAAAAAAATTAGCGCCAAATTTATTATTAATTTCTTCTGATGTTAGAACTGGTGTTTTGTACACATAGTTAGCAATACGTTTCGATGCTTGTAGAATCTCTTGGAAAGATGGTATTAAAATTTCTTTATCCATATTTGTTCAAACTATTATGTTGAAATATACTACTTATTGTCTTAAAAAGTATTAAAACTTATTAAGTAACACGCATACCTGGAACGGCACCATAATGAGGTTCTAGTAGATAAATTCCTTTTGTTTCAGAATTATCCTTATTACTTGCTGCTAATACCATTCCTTCAGATATTCCGAATCTCATTTTTCTTGGTTTAAGGTTTGCTATGAATATTGTTAATTTTCCTATTAAATCTTTTGGATTGTAAAATTCTTTTATTCCAGAGAAAACTTTCCTTATTTTATCTTCTCCTATATCTAGAGTTAGAAGTAATAATTTCTCAGAATTCTCTACTTCTTCACAATTTACTATTTTTGCTATTCTTAAGTCTATTTTCATAAACTCTTCAATGTCAATTAAATTTGGTTTATCTTGATTAGATTCTTTTTTATCAACTTTAGTAAATAATTTTGAAAGTGTTTCTTCTTCTATTCTTTTCATAAGATGTTTAAATTTGTTAATATTCTGTGGTAGTATTTGAGCATCTTCCCACTCAAAATCTTTATTCATGTTTAGAAAATCATTATTTATGTTTTTTGTAGTAAAAGGTAATATTGGACTTAACATTATAGATAATGCTTTAAATCTAGCTATTGTACTAGAACAAATATTTTGAAGTTTTTTCTTAGATAAATGATCAACGTCTATTGTTTTAGGAAGCTCCCATGGTTTTTCACTATCGAAACATTGGTTTGCATAGTCAGCGTACAACATGATTTTTTTGATTGCTCTGCTATACTCAAGACTTTCTAGAAGTTTTTTAACGATTTCTGTTTGTTCTGTTAATTCTTTTATGAGTTCTTCTTTTTTATCATCGTATTCTAATTTTCCATCAAAGTATTTGGTTAGAAAATTACTGCTGCGGCTAGCTATATTTATATATTTACCTATTAAGTCACTATTTATGCGTCTTGTAAAATCATCTGAGTTGAAGTCTATATCTTCTACCTTAGAGTTCAATTTAGATGCTATATAATATCTTAACCATTCTGGATTTAAACCTAATTCTAAGTATAACATAGGAGATATTCCAGTGCCTCTACTTTTAGACATCTTTTCTCCATTTACAGTAATAAATCCATGAACATTTATTGTATCTGGTGTTTTTCTTCCAGAGAAATGTAGCATTGCTGGCCAAAACAGAGTATGAAAATATACTATATCTTTACCAATAAAATGAATTTGTTCTATATTACTTTCGGGAGATAAGAGTTTTTCGAAATCTATGTTATTGAGATTGCAATAAGCCATCATGGCTGACAAGTAACCTATTGGAGCATCTAACCAGACATAAAAATACTTACCAGGAAAGTCCGGTATTTCAATGCCGAAATAAGGAGTGTCTCTTGAGATATCCCAATCATTTAATTTTGAACTATGTATGTCTGATCCTAACCATTCTTTAATTTTTGCCACGACTTCGTTTTGTAATTTCTTTTTTCCTATTTTATTATTGCTTTTAGTCCAATCTAATAAAAAATTTATACATCTCTTGTCTGATAATTTAAAAAATAGATGTTCTGTCTCTTTTAGAATTGGAGTGGCTTTAGTTATAGAAGAATAAGGATTTATGAGTTCAGTAGGTCTATAGGTTGCGCCACAATGTTCACAAGAATCTCCGTATTGATCCTTAGAGTTACATTTAGGGCATTCTCCTTTGATATAGCGATCTGCTAAGAACATTTGTTTTTTTGGGTCGTAAAATTGATTGATTTTGCGATGTTCTATAAGATCATTTTGTTTGAGTTTTTTATATATTTCAGTAGCTAGTAATGTGTTTTCTTTAGATGCAGTTGAGTGCCAGAAATCGAAAGCAATATGGAATCCTTTGAGATAATGAGGTCTTTCCAATGCAAAACGATTTACTAATTCTTGTGGAGATATTCCTTCTGCTTCTGCTTTTAACATGATTGGAGCACCATGAGCGTCATCGGCACAAATGAAATATACTTTATGTCCAGACATTCTCATTGATCTAACCCATATATCGGCTTGTATATATTCCATGATATGCCCAATATGTAAAGAGCCGTTAGCATATGGAAGTGCAGTTGTAACGAAGAGCGTGCGTTGCATAATTATTGAGACTTTGATAATTTTTAATGTTGTCAATGATTTACTTATTCTATATTAGAATAAGTATATAAATAATATATTATGTTTTCATTTTATATTAGATTATTTTTCTTGTTAAATATTTGTTTATTTGAGTTTGTATTGTTATTGAGTAAGAAGGATATAATAGTTTTTAAGTTAAGATTCATAGGTGTATTATAGATGCATATAACGATAGAGAAAATTAGAGAGATATTATATTCTCTATGTGATAGTAGAAATAGTTTAAAACTACTAAATGAGAACACAGATCTTTTTGTTGAAATTCAAGATAGTGAGTCAATAAAGATTGATATAGAGTTCAATTATTTGATTGATGATGAATTTCAATTGTTTTTTAAAAAAACAGTTTCTAATATTCTAAATAACTATGGGGTTTTTAATATTATTTTTAATATTAAATGTAAGATCATATCTCATTTAGTCACTAATGCTAAATTAGTAAATAATGTTAAGAATATTAT
This sequence comes from Candidatus Kinetoplastibacterium desouzaii TCC079E, assembly GCF_000340795.1. NCBI lineage: Bacteria > Pseudomonadati > Pseudomonadota > Betaproteobacteria > Candidatus Kinetoplastidibacterium > Candidatus Kinetoplastidibacterium desouzai. The sequence continues at coordinate 90,265 of NC_020294.1, forward strand.
TGCTGTTGTTTCTGGCAAGGGTGGAGTTGGTAAAAGCACTGTTTCTGTTAATATTGCACATGCTTTAACTTTATTAGGAGCTAGAGTTGGTATAGTAGATGCAGATATTTATGGGCCTAGTATTCCTATGATGTTAGGTATAAAAGATCATCCAAATAGTCTCAGTGATAATAAAATGGTTCCTTTTGTTAAGGGTAACTTGCAATCTAATTCATTGGGGTTTTTAATTGATTATGATTCTCCTGCTATTTTGAGAGGCCCAATGGTCAGTAAGGTTTTTGAGCAACTAATATATCAAACAAATTGGAGTGATTTGGATTATTTAATTGTGGATATGCCTCCTGGTACTGGTGATATTGCATTAACATTAGCAAAAAATATTCCTGTTGTTGGTGTTCTTATCGTAAGCACTCCTCAAGATATTTCATTGATGGATGTAAGACGTTGTATAAAAATGTATAAGAAAACTGATACCAATATTATTGGTATTGTGGAAAATATGTCTTTTTACAAATGTCCCAATTGTGCCAATATTGACCACATATTTGGGAATAATGGAGGAAAACGTTTATCAGGTCAGTATGATATACCGATATTAGGAGAAATTCCTTTCAGTGATGTTCTTAGAAAACAATCAGATATGGGAGAATTTTTGATATTTCAGGATTCGATAGAAGAGTCAGCTAAAATATTTCTTCAAATTGCTCGTAATATCTCGATGAGAATAGCTAACCTTCCTAAAAGTAGGAAAACTATTTTTCCACCAATTGTTAGAGAGTAATTACACAGTATCAATGAGTCGTTTTTTTATATTCCTAATTTTGCAATTATTAATAACAACTTCAGTTTCTGCTTCTTTTTATCCTGATATTATGGTTGAATCGAAGAATTTATCTAAAGAGACTATAGATTATGTTTCTAATTCTTTAACGTCTATAGCAAAACTAGTTGAATGCCAGGATGGAGGAGAGATTGAAAGATTACGTCGTAGATCTTATGATGCTGTAATTAGCGCATTAGCAGCGAAAGGTTATTTTTCTCCTAAGGTAAATTTAGATATTGGTCATAATAATCAAGGTGTAGAAAAATGGAATATTACGATTGATTCTGGTAAACAAGCAACCGTGTCGAATTTGGAACTAAATTTTTTGGGTCGTATTAGTCATCATGATTATGTTGATCGTGTTAAAAGTGTACGAGATGGTTGGGTTATTCCTTTAGGTCATGTTTTTACCAATAGTGAGTGGAGTGAGGCAAAAAAGAAATTGTTAAACTCTATAGTTTCTAAGGATTTTTTATTTGCGCGAATAATGCATTCGGAAGCTAGAATAGACTTAGAAAAGTCAGAAGTGTTCTTATCTATAACGATCGATAGTGGTCCGCTTGTTCTAATGGGTGATATCCAGACATATGGATTTCATAATATTCCATCAGAATTAGTAAATAACTACATAAAGTATAAGAAGTTTGAGCCATTTGACCAAGATTTATTAAATGACTGGCAACAACATTTACAATCAACTAATCTTTTCAAAGTAGCGTTAGTAACTATTGACACAATAGCGCCTGATTATTTTTTAAAAAAAATAATCAGTGATAGTGATTATTTAGATAAACAAAGTGTATTTAATTCAGATGGTAATTCTAATGTAAATTCAGGATTGGTTGATCTTGTTTTTCAGAATAAATTTGAAGTGATTCTACCTGTTCATGTTTTGGTAGTTGAGTTGCCATTAAAAAAGGTTGTTTCCTCTATTGGTGTGGATGATGGATCTGGAGTAAAACTTGAAAGTGTTTATAAACAAAATGTTATAAGAGGTATGCCGATTATTTTGTCTGCTGGTGTTGGTGTAGATAGAGGGCATCAGAGATTATTTATGGATCTGAACTTACTTCCGAAGATTAATGGGAAAAGAAATTCTTTTGGGGTGATTTGTGACAATTTTGATAATCAAGGCTTAAAAGTTACTCGTTTTGCTCTTGGTTTTACTAGATCAAATTATGGCTATAGTAGTGTTTATAAAAATAATAATAATGTTTATTATGAAACTAATTTTGGGTCTTTATTGGCTTATGATCAGATTCATATTAAGAATGATTCTAAATTTTCTTTACCAACTATTACTAATTCCTTTGAGTTGTCTAGAAATCGCATTGATAATAAATATAATCCTAGGAGTGGAAATATAATAGTGATTGGTCTTGGTGCTGGTTTAGTTTTAGATACTGTTAATCCATATGCGCGTGTTAAGTTTAGATCTCAATATTGGTGGCCATTATCTAATATAGGTGTTATAACCATTAGATCAGAGTTTGGTAAAATTTGGCCTTCTGATAAGAAGATATTAATTCCAGATGACTTTGGATTTCGTGTTGGTGGGGCTAGATCTATAAGGGGTTATTCTTATCAGAGTATTGGTTGTCAACGTGGTTTTGCGACTGTTGGTGCTAGTATGATGACGGTTGCTAGTGTTGAGTATAGTTGTTACTTTACTGAAAGATGGGGTGCTGGTTTTTTTGTTGATGTGGGAGATGCTTTTAATTCTTTAGACCAAATGGATTTAGCCTTGGGTTATGGTATTGGAGCTCGTGTTCGTACTCCAGCTGGTCCGTTATCTTTAGACGTGGCCTATGGTCACAAACATAATGATTTGCGATTGCATTTTTCTTTGGGAATAGCATTTTGACTGAATATCATAAGAGATCTCAAATTTTATTTAGTTGGTTTTTGCCATTATGCTCTATTTCTATAGCTATATTCTGTGGTATGTTATTCTGGGTAGTCTGTTCTAATAATGGTAGTAGATTATTTGTAGATGTTGCTGCTAATAACTTAGGTTATAAGGTTTCGAATATAGAGGGAAATTTTCTTCGTGGTTTGAAGTTAGGTAGATTGGAGTTAAATAATACAGAATCAAAGACACATATTGAAGATATAAAATTTAAATTTGAATTTTCTTCTTTGTTTAGTGGAGTTTTGAATATTTCTGAGTTTTCAATTGGATTAATAGATATATCTTTTTTAAAAAATAATAGGAAATCAACTAATAATTATCTTATTTCAAAATTTAGATTCCCATTTTCTATAAATATAGAACAATTAGAACTAAAAGAAATAGTTGTTAGTGATGTTAGTTCTTTTGTGTCTGATACTGCACACTTCAAAGACATATCTGCTGCTATATCCTATAGTGGGCAAACAATAAGTGCTTTTATTAGAAATTTAGACGTTGTTGCAGATAAAGCTACTATAAGGTTGAATGGTTTTTTAAATATAAGAGATTTATCAAAAGATGTTTTGTTTGATGCAAATTTCACTTTAATTAATAAATATAATTATTCTGTTGCCAAAAATAATAACATATCCGATTTTATAAATCATAATATATTTAATTCTACAATTAATATCAACGCTTCTGGATCATATGATTTAATCTCTATTTATGTAGATGCTCATAATAAAGACTTATCTATTGATGGAAATGTTATTTTTATACCTAAGTCTGCTTTCAAAATTTATAGTGCTGAAATCAATTTAAAACAGTCAGATGATTGCGGGTCAGCTTATTTAAAAATAAGTTCTGATAAGGAGGAAAATAATGAAGATCGCCAAACAATAAAGAGTGTTTTTTTATTAGATAAATTAACTAGTAGTACTTTCTTTAACCAGAATTTCCCAAGTTTTATAATTAGTTTGAAGTCTGATTATCAAGTGGATCTAAAAAAAGATGAAATAATTAATAGTGTTTTTAATCTTAATATTATTGATGATAGTAAGTGGAATAATAATCCTTTGTATGGGTCAATTAATCTTGCATTGAAGCCTTACCCTAAGAAAGAAATTTATTGTGATATTGAACGTATATTAGGTTGTATAAAAAATCTTGATGTTGTCCTAAGTCTTGGTTCTAATAAAGTATCTATTCTAGGCAGCTCTGAAAATAAACTTAATAGCTTAATTATTAAAGCCTTAATGCCAAATATAAATAATTTCTATGATAATTTTAAGGGTGATATTAATTTAGAAATTGATTTAAATGGTAGTTTGTTAGATCATCATGGAGATATATCAGCTTCTTTAAATAGGGTTAAAGTTAATAACTTATATAAATGGGAAAATATAAATTTACAAACATCATTTCATGGAACATATAATAAAAATAAATTTAAAAAAAATTTATGGAATGCTGATATAAAATCTTTAAATATTATTTTGGATAATATTAGTTTTTCTGCTTTATCTTCTTTGAATTTTAATTTCTTGATAAATGATTCTTGTTGGTTTTTCTCCCCATTTAGTTTGGCTATTAAATCAAATAAAAAAGGTGAAATTCTTCTAAATAGTGAGACTTTGTCTGGAAATCATAGAACACTTGAAACGTCAGGTAATTTTAACAGTTTTATGTCAGATGGTTTGATATTTACAGAACTGTTAAAAACTATTGGTTGGGATTGTAGTATTCCTGGAATAGATCGAGATTCTTTTGGAAAGACTGAATTCTTACCTGTTTGTGGGTTTTGGGATGTTGAATATAAAGATATTCTTCAGGGTAATTTAGAGGTCAAGGTTTATGAAAACGATAAACAGAAAGATGTTTTTCCTGTGATTGACTTATGCTTAAATGCAAAGAAAATATCTAGTAATATGATGGATATTAATGGATATTTAAAGATTGAAGACCAGCAAGTTGGTTCTTTTGATGGCGTTTTTTCATTGGGTCTGTTTATTGATAAAAATGGAGTTTTCGTAGAAAGAGAAAAAGTTTTTATAAATATCATGGGTGATATAAAAGACATATCAATTTTAAATTATTTTTTCAAAGATAATATAGAAGTTGGAGGTATGATTAATTGCAAATTAGAAATAAATGGTATTGTCGATACAGATATTAAGGCTAAAGGCTATATTAATGCCACACAATTAAAATTAATTAGAGTTGATGATGGAATTAGATTGGTTAATGGTAGTTTGGAATCACGTATTTTAAATGGTGATTTTATAGTTGATAATTTATTTTTTCCTGCCAACCATAGAATTATGGCATATGATGCTCATGTTAGTGAGAAGATTATTTCGTTGAAAAAACATATCAAAGATGGTTATATTAAGACTGTTGGTAGTTTGAATATTTTTGATAGATCTGGAAAATTTAATGTAGATGTAAAACAATTTCCAATTTTTCAGAGATCAGATCGTTATGCTGTCGTTTCTGGTAAAATAAAATCAGATATTGCTTCTGGGTTCGGTAAGTTTTATATTGATGGGAATTTGGTAGTTGACGCTGGGTGGATAAATTTAGAATCTCTTAATATGGGTTCTAGTTTAGATGATGATGTTTTATTGTGTTCTTTTGGCAAAAGTTCAAATAAAAAGGACAGTTCTAAAACCTTGCAAACTAAGGTTAATTTATTGTGTGATCTTGGTAATAAGTTTTATTTAACTGGCTTAGGTATAGAAACTAGTTTGTTAGGGTCATTAAAATTGTCTATTAATGATGACGCAAGACCTTTTTGCTTAGGTACTCTTAGAGCCAAAGATGGCATCATGGAAATTTATGGCCAGAGATTATGTTTTAATAGAGGTAATATAACTTTCCAGGGAAGTTTAGATAATCCATTAATTGATATTGAAGCAATGAGGTTAGGGAAACAAGTAGAATCAGGTATTAGAGTTTCAGGAACATTGCAACAGCCAATGATAGATTTAGTATCTTATCCTGATGTTAGTGAGGTGGAGAAATTATCGTGGTTGTTATTAGGAAGAGCACCTGATGATGCTATGGATTTAACATTTTTATTATCAATAGGAGGAGCCTTTCTTAGTGGGGGGCAACCTTTTTATCGTTTATTTGGATTAAGTGATTTTAGCATTCGAAGAGGGGTTATAGGAAGATCTGGTAGTATTCTGCCAGATCATACTGTAGCAGGTGGGATTGGTAAAGATGCATATAATGATTTATCAACTCAGTTTTTAGTTGCAAGCAAAGAATTTTCTAATGGGGTTAATCTTAGTTTAGAGCAGTCTTTAGTGGGTAGTGAGACTGTGGCTAGAATTAGCTATGGGTTGTCACGTTGTTGGTCATTTGATATTAAATGTGGATCTGTAAATGGGATAGCTTTTATTTATAGAGAGTTTTTTGAAAATTAATAATAAGTCTGTAGTAAAATAAATATTTTTCATATGTTTTTTTGTATAAAAGTGTTTTGTCTGTTAGTCTTGTTATTGTTAACTAATTTATAACATATAGATGTGTCTTATAGTATGAGTATTAAGAGTGATAAGTGGATTCGTACTGTTTCCAAAGAAGGTATGATTGAACCTTTTGAGCCATATCAAGTTAGTCAGATGGCAGGTCGTCGTATAGTTAGTTATGGAACTAGTAGTTATGGTTATGATGTTCGCTGTGCTAAAGAATTTAAAATATTTACGAATATCAACCATGCTATAGTTGATCCACATAATTTTGATGAAAGATCATTTGTGGATTTTTATGGTGATGTTTGTATTATTCCTCCAAATTCATTCGCGTTAGCTAGAACTGTAGAGTATTTCCGTATTCCTAGAAATATACTAACTATTTGTCTGGGTAAAAGTACCTATGCTAGGTGTGGTATTATCGTTAATGTTACTCCATTGGAACCTGAATGGGAAGGTTATGTCACTTTAGAGTTTTCTAATACAACACCACTTCCTGCTAAAATATACGCTGGAGAAGGTTGTGCCCAAATGATATTTTTAGAAAGCGCGGAGATATGTGAAGTATCATATGCTGACCGTGATGGAAAATATCAAAGACAACAAGGTGTTACTTTACCTAAATCTTAGTTTTATTTTTTAGTTTTAATGTTTTTGTATTTTAATCAATTTATTTTGGGTGTTTGCTAATGAAATTCTTATTTCCAATTTTTATCATAGATGAGGACTATAGGTCTGATAATGTTTCTGGTCTTGGAATTAGAGCATTGGCTGATGCTTTTGAAAAACAAGGAATGCCTGTTATAGGAGTTACTGGTTATAGTGATATAAGCTCTTTTGCACAACAACAAAGTCGTGCAAGCGCTTTCATTTTATCTATAGATGATGAAGAGTTTGATGTAGATTCTCCAGAAGATGTAGCTATAGCGATAAAGAAATTAAGAATTTTTATAGCTGAGGTAAGATTTCGTAATGCTGAAATACCAATTTATTTATATGGAGAAACTAGAACATCAGAACATATTCCAAATGATATTTTACGAGAATTGCATGGTTTTATCCATATGTTTGAGGACACTCCAGAGTTTGTTGCTAGGCATATTATTAGAGAAGCTAATAATTATATAGCTAGTTTAGCTCCTCCATTTTTTAGAGAATTAGTAAAATACGCACAAGATGGATCTTATTCTTGGCATTGTCCAGGTCATTCTGGAGGAGTTGCGTTTTTAAAAAGTCCTGTAGGTCAAATGTTTCACCAATTCTTTGGTGAGAATATGTTACGAGCTGATGTTTGTAATGCTGTTGATGAACTTGGTCAGTTACTCGACCATACTGGGCCGATATCAGAATCAGAAGTTAATGCGGCTCGTATTTTTCATGCTGATCATTGTTATTTTGTTACAAATGGGACATCTACATCTAATAAAATAGTTTGGCATGCTAATGTTGCTGCAGATGATATAGTTTTGGTTGATCGTAATTGTCATAAGTCAATATTACATGCAATCACTATGACAGGAGCTATACCAGTATTTCTTAGACCTACTAGGAATAATTTTGGTATTATTGGTCCAATTCCTTTGAGTGAATTTGATCCTGAGAATATAAATAAGAAAATAGCATTACACCCTCTTACAAAAAATCTTAAAAATAAAAAACCAAGAATTCTTACTTTAACTCAAAGTACTTATGATGGGGTAATATATAACGTTGAAATGATTAAAGAATACTTGGATGGTTATGTTGATACTCTTCATTTTGATGAGGCATGGCTTCCACACGCTTCCTTCCATGATTTTTATAGAAATATGCATGCTATAGGGCAAGAAAGACCTCGTAGTATTGAATCGATAGTTTTTGCTACACATTCTACTCACAAACTTTTAGCAGGTATATCTCAGGCATCTCAAATAATCGTACAGGAATCTCAGAATTGTAAATTTGACAGAAATGCATTTAATGAAGCATATTTAATGCATACTTCTACTTCTCCTCAGTATGCAATAATAGCTTCCTGTGATGTCGCTGCTGCCATGATGGAACCTCCTGGAGGGACTGCTTTGGTGGAAGAGAGCATTAAAGAAGCAATTGATTTTAGAAGAGCAATGCGTAAAGTTGAGTCAGAATATGGTAAAGACGATTGGTGGTTTAAGGTTTGGGGTCCTAATAAGTTAGGTCATGATAAAATAGGTAATAGAGACGATTGGATGTTGGACTCTGATAATCAGTGGCATGGTTTTGGTAATTTAGCAGAAGAATTTAATATGCTTGATCCAATTAAAGTTACTATTATTACTCCTGGGTTAAATATGTCAGGTAGTTTTGATTTGACAGGAATACCTGCTTCTTTGGTTTCAAAATATCTTGCTGAACATGGTGTGGTTGTAGAGAAGACTGGTCTTTATTCTTTTTTTGTTTTGTTTACTATAGGTATTACGAAAGGTCGTTGGAATACATTGTTAACTGCCTTACAGCAATTTAAAGATGATTATGATAGAAATCATCCAATGTGGAGAATTTTGCCTGATTTTTGTAAGACTTATAATAAGTATGAGAAATTGGGTCTTAAAGACTTGTGCAATATGATACATGATTGTTATCGTGATTATGATATTGCTAGATTAACAACAGAAATGTATTTAAGTGAAATGATACCAGTTCTTAAGCCTTCAGATGCTTTTGCAAAAATGGCTCATCGTGAAGTTGAGAAAGTTGAGGTATCTGATTTAGATGGTAGAATTACTGGAGTTCTGCTTACTCCGTATCCTCCTGGTATTCCTTTACTTATTCCTGGAGAGAAATTTAATAAAACAATTGTTAAATACTTAGAGTTTGCGAGAGACTTTAATAAAAATTTTCCAGGTTTCGAGAATTATATCCATGGACTTGGAGTTGAGAATCATAATGGCTGTAAAAGATATTATATAGATTGTTTGAAATAGTTATTTTTTAAAAGCAAAGGCTTGGGGTTTTTTATATAAGTAACAAAATCATAGTCGAGACCATTTTCTTTGGGTTGTTTTTCTCTAGCTTCTTCATGCCAAATACTTGATTTTAGAGCAGGGAAAAACACATCGCCTTTCATTTCTGCATGTATTTCAGTAGCTAAAATTTTGGATGCTATTGGAATAAATTGCAAGTATATTTTTTCTCCACCAATAATAAAAACTTTTTCTGTTTTATTGCATTTATGAATTGAGTCTTTTAATGAATTTGCAATTATGACTCCCTCAGGATATGTATTTTTGCTGTTTGTAAGGATTATATTACTTCTGTTAGGGAGTGGTTTTACAGGTAAAGACTCCCAGGTATTTCTCCCCATTATTATTGGATAATTAGAAGTTTTATGTTTAAAATGCAGTAAATCACTAGGTAATTTCCATGGGATTGAGTTTTTTGCTCCTATTACTCTATTTCTGGAATAAGCAACAATTATAATAATTTCCATATTTTTAGTTAAATAGCTACTGGAGCTTTTATATGTGGATGATATTGATAGTTTTCTATTTCGAAATCTTCATATTTATATTCAAAAATAGAATTAGGTTTTCTTTTTATTTTAAGTGTTGGGAGTTGGAAAGGAGTCCTAGTAAGTTGTAAATTAACTTGATCCAAATGATTGCTATAGATATGACAATCTCCACCTGTCCATATTAGTTCCCCTATTTTAAGATTACATTGCTGTGCTATCATATGTGTTAACAGAGAATAGCTAGCAATATTAAATGGAAGTCCTAGGAATATATCAGCACTACGCTGATATATTTGGCATGATAATGTATTATTAACGACATATAATTGAAACATTATATGGCATGGAGCTAAAGCCATATTATCTATTTCTGGAACATTCCAGGCTGATACAATTAATCTTCTTGAATTGGGGTTTTTGTCAATGTTTTTGATGAGATTATCTATTTGGTCTATAGTTTTTCCATCATGTGTAGGCCAAGATCTCCATTGAACTCCATATATAGGACCTAAATCACCATCTTGATTTGCCCACTCATTCCAGATATTAACGCCATGTTGATTTAACCATTTAATATTATTATTGCCACTTAAAAACCACAGCAGTTCGATAATAATGCTTTTTATGTGGAGTTTTTTTGTTGTTAATAAAGGGAACCCATTAGAGAGATTAAATCTCATTTGATAACCGAAAATAGATCTTGTCCCAGTATTAGTTCTATCTATTTTTATAGATCCTTTTTCTAAAGTATGTCTTAATAGTTCTTTGTATTGATACATATTTTTTTACAATTAGTTAGTATATATATTCTTTATTATAATTATATTTAAATTTAAGATCTTTTATTTAAATAAAGTAATTAATTATATTTAATAGTTAGAAGAATTAATTTTTAGTGAGCAAATCAAAGGATTTTAGCTAAAATCATTACAAATTAGTATTTAACAATATTTTTGAATATTATATATTAAATTAATACAATGTTCATATTTTTGGATAATTAGATTGCTTGACCTTAGTTATCTTTTTGGGTTTGTAAAATTTGAGGAATATCAATCCAAGGCGCTATTTCTAGTAGTTTATTTAGAAATATTTTTTTTATTTTTCAAGATCACATTGGTTGTAGGCTTCAAAACGCATCATTATGCTTGGTGTTGTATTTGAAGATCGTATAAGACCAAATCCATTATTGTAATCCACGCGTAACCCATCTATTTGGGTTATTTGTGTATGTTTTTCATGCGTAAAGTTATTTTTAAATTTTTTGACAATTTTCTTTGCTTCTGATGTGCTAGGTGTATTTATTATAATTTCAGGGGTGGTTATAGAGTTTGGTAAAGATTCTAGTATTTCAGAAGGATTATCAAACTTAGATAAAATTTCTAGCAATTTACATCCTGCATATAATCCGTCATCAAAACCATACCAGGAAGAATCATTGAAAAAAAAATGACCACTAGTTTCGCCAGCTAGAATAGCATTTGTTTGTTTTATTTTGGCTTTTATTAATGAATGTCCGCTTTTCCAAATTATAGGTATTCCACCAGATTCTAAAATAATATTTTTTAGATTTTTAGTTGATTTTATGTCATAAATTATTTTTGATTTGGGGTTATTTTTTAATAAATTTCTAACAAATAGAATCATTAAGCGATCTGGCCATATAATTTCTCCTGATTTCGTTATAACAAACAATCTGTCACCATCACCATCAAATGCCAGGCCTATTTCACAATCGGATTTTTTTAAATAAGATATTATTGTTTTTAAATTATTAGGATCGGATGGATTAGGATAGTGATTAGGGAAAGAGCCATCTATTCTGGGAAATAATGTTTTTAAATTGCAGCCTATTTTTTTTAATAGTTTTACGGCAGTAGGGCCGACAACCCCATTGCCAGTATCTATGACTACTGACATAGATTTAGAGAGTTTTACTGTAGAGTGAATTTTATTAATGTATTTTTTTGTAAAGTCTAAAGTTTGTAATAAACCTCTTTCTTTGAAAATTCTTGTGTTGTTATTTAAAACACCATTTTTGAGATTGCGTATTTCTTTACCGTATAACGGTTTATTATCTATAATAATTTTAAATCCATTGTAATTTGGAGGATTATGACTGCCGGTTACTGCTATGCCTGAGTTGCTAATGTGGTGGTGGGTTGCAAAATATACAATCGGTGTTGGTACTTGCCCAATGTTAATAACGTTAATATTGTTATCCAACAATCCTTTTTGTAGGGCTAACAATAATACTTTACTGCTTATTCTACCATCTCTTCCTAGTATGATAGATTTGATGTTCTTAGAATGTAGAATTATTGCTATTGTAAGTCCTAACCTATAAGAAAAATCTTCGTTTATTATATTTGGGACTATTCCGCGAATGTCGTATTCTTTAAATGCTGATGTAAAAAGTTCTGATTTCTTCACTTAATTATTTTAATATATAATTATTTTTAGGTCTTGTTTGGTAATTTTTAAATATTTTCAAGATAAATTTAATGAGTTTTAAAAAACTTATATTTGTTTTTGGGTTAATAAAGAGAATAATATAATTATGGATTTCCTAAATCATCTAAGAGCTTTGATAGGGTATAATTATGTCTTGACAGATACATCAGCGCAACCTTTTTTGTTAGATTGGCGTGGGAGATATAAAGGATGTGCATTAGCGGTTGTATTTCCTAAAAATGTTCAAGAAATATCAAAAATAGTGTGTTTGTGTATACAATACAATGTATCTGTTGTTCCTCAAGGTGGTAATACAGGATTGTGTGGTGGAAGTATTCCTAATGATGGGTTGGTAAATTCAATTGTATTGTCAACAACCAGACTTAATGCTATTAAAAGCATAGATACAGTTAATGATTCTATAGTGGTAGAGGCTGGATGTACATTAAAAAAATTACAAGATATTGCGCTTCAGAACAATAGATTTTTTCCATTAAGTTTAGCATCAGAAGGTAGTTGTACCATTGGTGGGAATTTGGCGACTAATGCCGGAGGTACTCAGGTTATCAGATACGGTAATATGAGAGATCTTACTCTTGGTATAGAGTTTGTAAATCCACATGGTTTAATAATAAATTCTTTAAAGTCATTAAGAAAAGATAATTCTGGTTATAGTTTACGTGATCTTTATATTGGAAGTGAGGGTACTTTAGGTATTATTACGGCCGCATCATTAAAATTATTCCCTATTGAGAATAGAAAAATAACAGCATTAGTTTCTTTAGATTCTATTGAAGATGCAGTTTGTTTGTTAGAGAGAAGCCGATGTGTATTTGGTTGCGCGTTAGTGGCTTTTGAGTTGATTAGTAATTTTTGTTTAAATTTATCAATAAATTTCATAGGTGTTCATGGTCATACTATAGATAAGGAATTTTCTAAATCACCGTGGTTTATTCTTTTAGAATTATCTGATATTAATGTAAATGATGACGAAGATTTTATCATGAGTAGATTTGAATCTTTTCTAGGAAAATGTATAGATTCTTTTTTAATAAAAGATGCTGTTATTGGGGTAGATAGATCACATAGCAATTCCTTATGGCATATAAGAGAAAGTATACCATTAGCAGAAAAGTCATTAGGTAAGGCTATTAAGCATGATATATCTCTCCCAATATCGTGTATTCCTAAATTTCTTAATGATATTAAAGTCTCATTACATGAGAAATTCTATGGGTTACAAATAGTTGTGTTTGGACATTTGGGAGATGGAAATTTACATTTTAACCTTTTTAAATCTTGTGATCAGACAGAAGAAGAACTTTTGTCTTTGCAAGATATTATTTATGATTTAGTGCATAGTAGAGTAAATGATCTTGGTGGTTCTATAAGTGCTGAGCATGGTATAGGCCAACTGAAAGTTCTTGAAATAATTAAATATAAGAATGAGGGAGAGTTGGATATGATGAAATCAATTAAAAATGCTCTTGATCCTTATAAAATTATGAATCCTGGGAAAATTATTCAATATTAATCTTGGCATAAAGGGCAATAGTAAGTAGATCTATTATTCTGATAGATTTTTATAATGTCATTCTTTTTGCATATTTTGCATTGTTTACCTTCTCGATTATATACATAAGCATATTTTTCTATGTATGATCCTTGTTTGCCGTTGGAGTCAACGAAGTTTTTTATTGAGCTTCCTCCAGATGCAATCGCTTCATTTAGAGTTTCTATAATTATTTGTGCTAATTCTTCGCATTGATTGATTGACAAATATTTGGTTTTTAAGAATGGGTTAATTCTGGATTTAAATAAAATCTCCGATGCGTATATATTTCCTATACCTACTACTATTTTTCCATTTAGTAATGCTTGTTTTATATTAGTATTATTGATTTTAAATTTATTATAAAGATATTCTCCAGTAAAATCATTGGAAAATGGTTCTATTCCTAATTTATTAATTAACGGATGTAATTCTATTGGGCCATTTTCATATGGGTGCCATATAACTGCACCGAAACGTCTAGGATCATTTAATCTTAGAGCAAATTCTTCAAAAATCCACTCTACATGATCATGTTTTTCTAGTGGTTTGTCTAAGTAGCTAAATTGTAATGATCCTGACATTCCAAGATGGATAAATTGAATTCCATGTTCAAAATGAATTAATATATATTTACTTCTTCTGGTGCAGTCTAAAACTATTCTTTCTTTTAGTATTTCGTCTGTATTATTATCTATAGGCCAACGTAGACGATTATTTCTAATGACAATTTTGTTTAGTTTTTTCTGGAATATTCTATTTCTTATTCCTTGTTTAGTAATTTCTACTTCAGGTAGTTCAGGCATTATGATTATTGATCATTCTAAAAACAATTGTTAAATAAATAATAATGTTATCATGTTTGTTCAATTCTAATAATCTTAAATTATTAATTAATGATAGCAATATTTCGTTTTATTTATATATTATTAGTATTCCTGACTACATCTTGTTCATATAATAGTTATTTGGATAGGGATAGAGAAGATTACTTTCTCCGTGAAGGAGTTTTTTCGTGTGTGCAAAGTAATTATAAGGATGATACAACTACTTTAGTAAAAGGAAAGTTTTTATGGTACGAGTGCGCCGATTATTATTCTTTTAGTTTATTTAGTTTTTGGGGAAAGAAAGAATTGCAGTTTTCTGATTTTTTTAAATATAAAGAAATAATTTTATCTGATGGTATTAAGAAAAGTTTTGTAAATATAAGCACAAAAGCTTTATTAGAAAGAGAAATTGGAATTTATATTCCGATTGATCAAATTAGGTTCTGGATTAGAAGATCTTTTAAGGAGCATGATAGCATTGTTTCTAATAGCAAGATAAATGATTTTATTTATTTCGAGTTTGATGGTTGGGTTGTAAAGTTGTCAAATTATGATTGTGTTGGTCCTAAGGTTATATTCTTGGAGAAAACACTAGAAAATTTTAACATAAGAGTTAAGTTAATTGTTAAGAATAATGAATAAAAGAACTATGATGAATCATATGAATGATTTATTTTTAAGAGAGTGTTGTTTTTGTATTGTCTTTTAGTATGTAATCTTGATGTAAGGATAAATCTTTATTCTTTAATATAATGTTATTAATTACTTGCAATGTATTTTTGAGAGTATTGTTAAATTTAACAATACAGAATATTATTGGATGTTTACAATATTTTTTAAACAATGTTAAATTGTTTGTTAATTTTCTTTGAGAATAAATTAAAATATGCTAAAATTAAAAAGCAATTGTGGGTTGCTAAAAATATTTTCAACATGTCAGTAATGATTAATATGTTTGATAAATATAAATTCTAGTTAAGATATCTAACCATGTGTTTTGTTTTTTTGTAGAATATGCTAAATTTGATTATGTTGTTTTGGCAGAAGAGAAAATAGTATTATAATAAAAACAGTGGTAGAAGTTTAAAGTTTTTGGGTTTGCTTTCTATAGAGTAAAAGTCTACCTAAGATTGGATAATCGTCTACTTCAAAAATTGGTTGCTACGTAAATTGATGGGGAGTCGCCAAGTTGGTTAAGGCACCGGATTTTGATTCCGGCATTCGAAGGTTCGAATCCTTCTTCCCCAGCCAAGTAAAATTTATTGGCTGTTAGCTTCTTTCTAAAAACATAAATTTCTACAATTTTATCATGACAAAATACAGTTTCATGGTTTTTACAGGTACTGCTAATAATAAATTAGCTCTGGATGTTGTTAACCATTTAGGATCATCTTTAGGAAATATGACTATAGGCCGTTTTTCAGACGGTGAAGTTATGGTTGAAATAGAAGAGAATGTCAGAGGTAAAGATGTATTTGTTCTTCAACCGACTTGTGCTCCTACTAATGATAATTTAATGGAAATTATGGTTATAGTTGATGCCTTACACAGGGCTTCAGCTGGCCGTATTACTGCTGCTATACCTTATTTTGGGTATGCAAGGCAGGATAGAATATCTAGGTTTGCAAGGGTTGCTATTACAGCTAAAGTAGTAGCTAATATGTTGCAAAGTGTAGGTGTGGATCGAGTTTTAACTATGGATTTACATTCAGAGCAGATACAAGGTTTTTTCGATATACCTGTTGATAATATATATGCAGCTCCTATCTTAATAGAAGATATTAAAAAGAAAGAATTAACAGATATTGTAGTTGTTTCTCCTGATATAGGAGGTGTTGTTCGTGCTAGAGATCTTGCTAAGCATTTAAATGCTGATTTGGCTATTATTGATAAAAGAAGACCTAGTCCAAATGTATCTGAAGTTATGAATATTATTGGAGAGGTTGACTCTAGGCATTGTATACTTGTAGATGATATGGTTGATACTGCAGGCACCTTGTGCAAGGCAGCGTTTGCTCTTAAAGAGCAAGGTGCTAAGTCTGTTTATGCATATTGTACTCATCCAGTTTTGTCTGGTAATGCAGTTGACTCTATAGAATCATCTGTAATTGATGAGTTAGTTGTTACTGATACCATTCCCTTGATTAATGGAATGAAGGATTCTAACAAAATAAGACAATTGTCTTGTGCTTCTCTTTTGGGCAAGACAATGTTGAGAATTTGTAATGCAGAGTCAGTTGGATCGTTATTTTCTTAGTGTATGTTTTATGTAATTTTTTAGTGTTGGTCGCGACATTTAGAATTTTCTAAAATCATATCTTTTTATTTGTATTTATTGGGGGTTTTTTGTGAAATTTAATGCCACATTACGTAGCGTTCATGGCACGAGTGCGAGCCGCCGCCTGCGCCACAATGGATGTATACCAGCTGTTGTTTACGGTGGAAATATAGCACCATTGAATATAGAGCTTGATCACAATGAGATATATCATGCTTTGAGAAAAGAAGAGTTCCATTCTTCTGTATTAGAAATGTATATGTCTGGAACGAATAAAACTGAGCAGGTTATTTTACGTTCTGTGCAGTGGCACCCATATAAACAACAAGTATTACATGTTGATTTTCAACGTGTAAGTGCTAATCAAAATATAAACACTAAGATTCCTTTACACTTCTTAAATGAGGATATATCTCCAGCTGTTAAATTAGAGGGAGCAATAGTAAGTCATATTATTACAGAATTGGAAATTTCTTGTTTGCCTTCTATGTTGCCTCAATTTATAGATATTGATTTATCAAAAATTGAGCTTGGAAAATCTATACATCTTTCGGATATTACTTTGCCTCAGGGTGTTGTCTACAATGGTAGTGATATTGATCCATTGTTAGCCTCAGCTTTAGCAAACAATGATATTTCTGATGGAGAGAATGGATCTAATGTAGAAGAAAAAGCTGAATAAATTAATATATATTTTTATTTTTGTCTTATATAAATGACTTGCTCTTTGGATTTGATAGTTGGTTTAGGTAACCCAGGTTTGGAATATTCTCTTACTCGACATAATGCTGGATTTTGGCTATTAGATAATATGGCTGAAGATTTACAAGTTGAGTTCGTATATGAAAAATATTTTCCAGGCTGGGTTGTAAAATATACTAGAAATAGTAAGAATTTGCTATTTTTCAAACCTGCAACATATATGAATAATTCTGGTGTAGCACTATCTAAATTCATGCATTATTATAAAATATTTCCAGAAAAAACACTCGTTGTTCATGATGAAATGGATATTTTTCCTGGAGATATTAGAATAAAATATAGTGGAGGAACTGCTGGTCATAATGGATTAAAATCTATTCAAAATTCACTTAATAGCAATTCTTTTTGGCGTATTCGCATTGGAGTTGGACATCCTCGTCATATTAATAATAGGCAATCTGTTTCGGATTTTGTGCTAGATAAACCTAGCAAGAGTGATAAGAGTAATATAGATATAGCCATGAAACATTGTTTGAATTTAATGCCCTATATAATGGATGGCAATTTTGCTGTTGCCCAGCAAGTATTAAAGCAAAGTATAAGTAATTCTAGTTCATAGTAAAATATAATATTATATGAATAGTGGAGTTAAATGTTTTTATAAAGAAATAAGAAATTTTATTTGTTTTATTAAAAAACCTTCTTATCCTTTAAAGTTACAAACTAAACTGTATTCTAATCATATAGAAATAGATTGCTGTTTGCAGAATGATTTTAGATTGTTACTTAGTTGGCTTTCTGTTTTATGGCTATTAAATATATTTATTTTAGGACCATGTTCTTATGTAGTAGCAAGTTATATTGAAGCTTATCATAGAATGCAAATTCATTCTATTTCTATTCTTACTGTTGTCATTTGGGCTCCATTAGTAGAAGAAATATTGTTTAGATATTCTCTATTATGTAGTTTTTCTGAGATTATTATAATAATACCGTTTTTCATTTTATTAATATTTAGTGGTCCTAGTTTTTTTAATGTATTTATATTATTTTTACTAATTATTGTTATTATTTATTTAAATGAAAAAAATTCTTTTTCCTATAAATCTGATTTTTTGAATAAATATATATACTTTCCATTCTTATTTTATTTTTCAAGTTTTTTATTTGCTTTTATTCATCTTTTAAATTTTTGTTTCGAGAATACTTCAAATTTTCTTATGGTTCCTTTTTTAGTTTTGCCGCAATTTGTAACAGGTCTTGTATTAGGGTGGATTCGTGTTAGTAGAGGAATTGTTTTCTCGATTATTCTACATTCTTTATTTAATGCTGGTCTTGCTTTATTAATTTGTATGCAAAGCGAAAAAATTTATGTTTAATATATATTATTGGAAATAATTATGGCGTTACGTTGTGGCATAGTAGGTTTACCAAATGTTGGTAAATCAACACTGTTTAATGCTTTAACAAAAGCTGGAATAGCAGCAGAGAACTATCCTTTTTGTACTATAGAGCCCAATATTGGAATAGTAGAAGTTCCAGATGATCGATTGGATATATTAGCAGGAATAGTAAAACCAGAAAGAGTTGTTCACGCAACAGCTGAATTTGTCGATATAGCAGGATTAGTTGCTGGTGCTAGTAGTGGAGAAGGTTTAGGTAATAAATTTTTATCTCATATTAGAGAAACAGATGCTATTATAAATGTTGTTCGTTGTTTTGCAGATTCTAATGTAATTCATTATGAAGGGAAAATAGATCCTATCAATGACATAGAAGTCATTGAAACTGAGTTAATTTTAGCAGATTTAAATACTGCAGAAAAAGCTTTAGCTAAATATACAAAACTTATTTCAAGTGATAAAAGCAATCAAATTGTAGTGAACTTATTACAATCAATATTAAGTCATTTAGATGGGAATAAACCACTAAGATCTCTAGAATTCTCTTTAGAAGAAAAGGATTTGATTAAAAGATTTTCGTTCTTAACATATAAACCAATTATGTACGTGGCTAATGTTGATGATAATGGTTTTGTGAATAATAGTCTTCTAAATAAAGTTGAAGATTATGCAAAAAGAAATAATATTCCTATGGTTGCTATTTGTGCTTCATTAGAGCAGGAAATAGCTGATTTATCAATTGAAGATAAAAAGATTTTTTTACAAGATCTAGGTTTTGAAGAAATAGGTTTAAATAGATTAATTCGTTCAGCATTCTCACTTCTTGGATTGCAGACATATTTTACCGTGGGTGTTAAAGAAGTTCGTGCTTGGACTATCCCTATTGGAGTTACAGCTCCTAAAGCAGCAGCTGTTATACACACAGATTTCGAAAGAGGATTTATAAGGTCTCAAACAATTGCATATAAAGATTTTGTTGATCTTGGTAGTGAATCAAAGGCTAAAGAAGCTGGCAAAATGAGATCAGAAGGGAAAGATTATATTGTGCAAGATGGAGATATTATGAATTTTTTATTTAATGTATAATATGTTTAATTTTTAAATTTTTTTTGAATCCTTCTA
Organism: Candidatus Kinetoplastibacterium desouzaii TCC079E; assembly: GCF_000340795.1. Taxonomy (NCBI): domain Bacteria; kingdom Pseudomonadati; phylum Pseudomonadota; class Betaproteobacteria; genus Candidatus Kinetoplastidibacterium; species Candidatus Kinetoplastidibacterium desouzai. The sequence goes on from NC_020294.1 coordinate 110,271, forward strand.
CTATTGAAGGAGAAACAAATTTACTTATATCGCCACCAAATTGAGCTATTTCTCTGACTATTGTACTAGAAATATACTGAAAATTGTCAGAAGGTGTCATGAAGATTGTTTCTATATTACTCATCAGTTGTTTATTCATTCCTGCCATTTGAAATTCATATTCAAAATCTGAGGCAGCTCTTAGTCCTCTTATTATTATTTGAGCATTTTCTTGTTCTATAAAATCTTTTAATAGTCCATCAAAGCTAGATACATATACATTAGAGTATTTGGATAATACCTCTTTGGCCATATGTGAGCGTTCTTGTAGAGTAAAGAACGGTTGTTTTTTTTTACTTGATGCAATAGCAACTAAAATTTTATCAAATAATTTAGAAGTTCTTTTAATAAGATCCTCATGTCCTTTGGTTATAGGATCAAAGGTTCCTGGATATACAGCAATTATCATATTATATTAATTCATTTTAATCTCAGCACTGGAAAATAAGACAGAACCTATTAGAATTTAAAAGGTTCTGTCTTACTTAATAAGGCATTGTATAAATATGGATTACTTATTTAAGTCTAGAAATCCATACCACCCATACCGCCCATACCACCCATACCGCCCATACCTCCCATACCACTAGGCATAGATGGAGTTGTAGGTTTGTCTTCTACTAATTCAGCTATAGCTGCTTCTGCGGTTAATAAAAGACTTGCTACAGATGCAGCATTTTGTAAGGCTGTTCTTGTAACTTTTGTTGGATCTAATACACCTTGAGCAATAAGGTCAGTATATTCGCCTGTAGCTGCATTATATCCATAGCTGCCTTTGCCATTTAGAACGTTATTAACTACTATGCTTGCTTCTTCTCCAGCATTAGAGACAATAGTACGCAAAGGTTCTTCTACAGCTCTTAGAATTAAGCGAATTCCTGCATTTTGATCTGGTGTATCACCCTTCAAATTAGAAATAGCTTGTTTGGCACGCAATAAAGCAACTCCACCACCAGCAACAACACCTTCTTCAACGGCAGCGCGAGTAGCATGAAGAGCATCTTCAACACGAGCTTTCTTCTCTTTCATTTCTACTTCTGTTGCAGCTCCAACACGAATAACAGCAACCCCTCCAGCTAGTTTGGCTACGCGTTCTTGTAGTTTTTCACGGTCATAATCTGATGTTGATTCTTCTATTTGAACTCTAATTTGTTTTACTCTAGCTTCTATAGATTTGGAATCACCAGCACCATCAATTATTGTAGTGTTTTCTTTTCCTACTTCAATACGTTTAGCTTGTCCTAAATCACTTAGTGTTGCTTTTTCAAGTGTCATGCCTGTTTCTTCAGAAATGACCACACCACCTGTAAGGATAGCTATGTCTTCTAGCATTGCTTTGCGTCGATCACCAAAACCAGGAGCTTTAACAGCAGTAGTTTTGAGTATTCCTCTAATATTATTTACTACCAAGGTAGCTAAAGCTTCACCTTCAACATCTTCAGCTAAAATTAATAAAGGTTTGCTGGACTTAGCAACTTGTTCTAATAGAGGTAATAAATCACGTATGTTACTGATCTTTTTGTCATATATAAGAATATATGGATCATCTAGAGCTGATACTTGTTTCTCAGGATTGTTGATGAAATAAGGTGATAAATAACCTCTGTCAAATTGCATACCTTCTACAACATCTAGCTCATTGGCTAATGATTTTCCATCTTCTACTGTAATAACCCCTTCTTTACCAACTTTATCCATTGCTTTTGCAATGATATCACCTATAGAAGTATCGCTATTAGCAGAAATAGATCCAACTTGAGCAATTTCTTTATTTGTAGTGATTGGTTTTGATTGTTTTTTTAGTTCTTCTACTGCAGCAGCTACCGCTTTATCTATTCCTCTTTTTAAATCAATAGGATTAAATCCAGATGCCACATATTTTAATCCTTCTTGAACTATAGATTGAGCAAGTACAGTAGCTGTAGTTGTTCCATCTCCAGCACTATCAGATGTTTTAGATGCAACATCTTTTACTAATTGTGCACCTATATTTTCTATTTTGTCTTTTAGTTCTATTTCTTTGGCTACTGATACACCATCTTTTGTTACTGTAGGTGCTCCAAATGAACGTTCAATTACTACATTTCTTCCCTTAGGTCCTAATGTTGTTTTTACAGCATTAGCGAGAGTATTTACACCGCGTACAATACGTACGCGAGCGTCATCACCGAATAAAACTTGTTTGGCCGCCATGTTTACGCTTCCTTGGATATAAATTTACAATATATAATCAGTCTTTTAATCAATTAATTTATTTAACTGACTACAGCTAGTATTTCATCTTCACGTATTACCAGTAATTCTTCTCCATCTACTTTGACAGCTTGTCCAGCGTACTTACCAAATAAAACTCTATCTCCAACTTTCAAATCTACTGGTAGAATTTTTCCATCTTCAGTTTTTTTTCCTGGACCTACAGAAAGAACTTCACCTTGATCAGGTTTTTCTGCTGCGCTTTCTGGAATTACTATACCAGAAGCAGTTTTTCTTTCATTGTCCAAGCGTTTGACGATCACACGATCATGCAGAGGACGCAAAGCCATAAGACACTCCTGTTTTTTATTTAGTTAATGATAATGGTATTTCAATTTATAAATACCACCCTTTGTTAAAGATATATATGGACTATATTTTTTTGTTCAAGAGGGTAAGAAAAATATATTTTTTGATAAATATGTTTTTTTATTTAAATAGTTTAAGCAATTATATGATACAATACGAAATCTTGATTTTTTATAGTTAGGGTTGTTAGCTCAGTTGGTAGAGCAGCGGACTCTTAATCCGTAGGTCGAGTGTTCGAGTCACTCACAGCCCACCATCTTTTAAAGGTAATTTTTTGTTTTTGCAAGTATTTTAGATACGCAAAGAATTAATTGCTAATTTTAAACATTGTTTGTTATTTTTATTCTTAAGATTACACTAAAATTAGTGTTCTGGTTTTTTTAGTTTCTTAAAAGATATAAATATTAGGAATATATACCAGAGAATTGTGTTTAATTTTCAAAATTTAATTAAATTAATATTAATTTTGTTTTTATTCCTGGCTAAAGAAAGCTTAGCAATATTACAAAACGATATCTCGTTTCACAATCATTCTTTGAATCACCAACATATTGATTTATCAAATATAATTTATTTAAATAAATTTAATCCCCAACAAAAAGAAGCGACAAGTATTTTTGAGGCTGATTATATAAATATTGATAAAGAAAATATATTGCTTAACTCTAATGCAAAAATCTCTAATTCTGATGCTCTTTTAAAGGGTAATTTGATTAAATATAATAGAAAGAAAGGAGATATTTTTATAGATGGGCAGTCTGTATTTAAGAGTAGAGACAATATAATTTATGGCAAGAATTTACAATATAATATTTATAATTATATTGGTAACGTAAAAGAGGCCAAATGTTTTATTGGAAATAATTTATCTTATGCTGAAGCTGATAATATTGATATATTAAGCAATTCAAAGATAAGATTAAGTAAATTTACTTATACAGGTTGTTTGTGTAGTAATAAATCATGGTATATAAAAGCTAATTCTTTATTGTTGGATTTTGATAAAAATGAAGGGAAAGCCAAAAACAGTTACCTATATTTTTATGGTATTCCTATCATGATATTTCCTTATTTAACATTTCCTGTGAAAAACAAATCAAAGTCAGGTTTTCTTATTCCTACTTGTGGGATAAGTAGCACTAATGGTTTGGATATTGGTTTGCCATACTATATAAATATTGCAAACAATTATGATATGACTATTACTCCTAGAATTTTAAGTAGTGTTGGTGTGTTATTTGAAAATGAGTTTAGGTATCTTCAAAGAGACATGTCTGGATATTTGATAAGTAGTTACTTATATAATAATTCAGATCATAACAGATGGTTTTACAAATGGGAAAATCAGTTATTTATAACAAAGAATATTAGTTTAGATATAAATATCTCAAGAGTTTCTGATAATAGTTATTTTAGAGATTTTACTTCTATATTGTCTCAGAATGAGGCTATATATTTACCAGAGATGTGTAAATTAATGTGGTTTAATAGCGAATTGCGAGGTTTTATACAATATTATAAATACAGAGTTTTGTCTAATAAAGATAGTAATATATCTTTATTTTTTGATAGATCTCCTGAGTTTGTTTTTGAGGGGTCATTGTATAAGAGTAATTATTTTAATGTTGGTGTTTATTCGAATTTTGTAAATCTAATTAGCAAGAAAAAAGATTTTAATAGTTTAAATAGTGCTAAGAGATTACAGCTGTATCCTTTTATATCTTGTCAAATAAATCATCCTGCTTATTATATAAAATCAAAATTAGGTTTACATACATCTAGATATATAGTGAATTATCATGGTTCTAGTAGACATAATATATTGTCTCGTACAATTCCATTATATTCATTAGATAGTAAAGTTTGTTTTAATAAAGATATAACCTTATTTGGTAACAAAGATATCAGGCAATTAATTGAACCAAGATTGTTTTACTTATATGTACCTTATAAATATCAAGATGACATACCATGTTTAGATACTAGTTTATCGTCTTTGTGTATTAATCAGTTGTTTGATGAAAATCTTTATAATGGAGGTTGGGATAGAATAGCAAATGCTAATCATATAGCTTTTTCTTTGTCTACTAGTTTTATAGATAAATTTGTTGGTGTTGAGAAATTTTCCATTTCAGCAGCAAAAAAATTTATTTTTAATACAAGGAAAGTCTATTTATTTAATGAGAAAGTTGATTTAAAAAGAGATTCTGATTTTTTATTATCGATTAAATCCTCATTAAACAACTATATTTTTTTCGAGGGAACAACTAATTATAATTATTGTGATAATAAATGCTCAAACTTATTGATGAGCTTGCGTTATTCTCCAGAAGAATTTAATAATTTATATATATCATATAAACATCAAATTGAATACTCAAATGAATCTGTGAGAAATAGTGAACTAAATAACGATAATATTACCATTGCATTACAATTGCCTTTATATAATTCATTTTATGGCATTGGAAGATTAGATTGTTCTGTCTTATATAAGAAGGATATTAATTCTAATTTGTCTGCTTGCCATCCTAAAATAGTACAATCTATATTAGGTTTTGAGTATAAAAAGGATAATTGTTGGATTGGTAGAATTATTTTCAGAAGACATTCTATTTCTTCTACGAGGGAAAATAATGCTTTGTTTTTTCAAATAGAGTTTAATGGACTAGGATCTTTAGGTATTGATCCTATTGGATTTTTAACAAAAAGCATTCCAGGTTATAATCCTGTAATGATGAGACCTTTAGAAAATCATGAGATGTGTTTATGATGTATAGAGTAAAAGTATTAGATTCTATAAAACAAAATATATTGTTATTTATATTTATGTTAATAACTTTTGATATATTTGCTATTCATAAAGAAAGTAATTTAAATGTATCTTTTTGCAATGGAATAGCTGCTGTTGTTAATGGTGAGATAATTACTATTACAGAATTGGATGCTGAGGAGAATATTTTTAGAAGCGGTTCAAATAAACAGTTAAAAAAAATATCTGAATATGATTTAAGGAGATTGGCGTTACAAAAACTTATTGATAAGATACTAATTAGACAAGAATCCAATAAAAGAAATATATTTGTAAGTGATAATGATATTTATAATGTTGTTCATTCAATAGCTTCTCATAATAATATGACGATAGATAAATTTCGCGTTTTTGTAGAAAAAAATGGCTTATTATGGACATCATACTTAGATAGTTTACGTGATGAGATGTATGATAGCTTTCTTAGAAAGCAAATTTTTGAAGAAAGTAGTCTCGTGAATTATGAAAATAATTGTGTGAAGCAGATATCAAATAATAATATAGAATCAAATAGAAATAAATTAGTTTCTCTTGCTCAAATTTTCATAAGAATTCCAGAAAATGCAACTTCTAGTGAGATTGATGAATTATATAAAAAAGCAAGTATTTTGCACGATGATGCTTCTAAAAATCACAATTTTTCTGAGTTGGCAATTAATTTTTCAGATGGTATAGAAGCATCAAGTGGTGGTTTTCTAGGCAAGAGACTATTAGACAAATGGCCAGATGTATTTGTTGAGAATATTGTTTCTTTGTCTAATGGAGAAATAAGTAAAATCATAAAAAGTAGTAGCGGTTTTCATATTTTAAAGATGTTAGATAGAGAAGTTGATAGTATGTCTTATGTTAGTAATGATAAAAATTTAGTAGATCAATTTCATATAAAACATATTTTAGTAAAAAAATCTTTTGCAATTACCGATGAGGAGGCATTTTTATATTTATCGGCTATTAGGAAGGAAATTATATCGAATTGTATTTGTTTTGAAGATATGGCTCAAAAGTATTCACATGATATTACAGCACCACAAGGTGGTGATATGGGATGGTTGACTTTAAGTGAGATGTTGCCAGAAATTGCAAAGAGTGTTGTTTGTTTAACTGATAATAAAGTCAGTGAAATTATAACTTCCCCTATTGGTTACCATATTATAAAATTATATAGTCGTAGATTATTAGATATCAAAGAAGATCGTCAAGAAATTACAAACAATCAATATTTGTTTGATTTACATGGCAAATATATTTTTGATGTTTGGTTAGAAAGAATAAGATCACAATCATATATACATTCTAATTCTGTATAGGATATTATTTTGGATTTAAAGTGGTAAATATTATGTTATTACATAAAGCAAGAAAACGTTTTGGTCAGAATTTTTTAATAGATAATGTGATAATTGATAAGATATTAGCTTCTTTTAGTCCTCAAGCAGAAGACTTTGTTATAGAAATAGGTCCAGGTTTATCTGCCATAACAAAACCTTTGTCATGTTTGGTTAATAAATTAACTTGCATAGAAATTGATCGTGATTTAGTAAGGGTTTTAAAGAAGAAGTTTGATAATTGTAACGTATGTATAATTGAGGCAGATGCATTAAAATTCGATTTTAATCAATTTAATTGTAAAGCAAGGGTTATAGGCAATCTTCCATATAATATTTCAACACAGTTATTATTTAGGCTTATGGAGTTTGATGAGAAAATAATAGATGGATATTTTATGCTACAAAGGGAAGTGGTAGAAAGAATGATATCGCGACCATCTAGTTCAAATTACGGACGTTTGAGTGTTATGCTACAAGAACGATACAAAATAGAAAAGCTATTTGATATTAGTCCATCTTCTTTCAACCCTGAACCAAAGGTCTTCTCATCTTTTGTTCGTTTGATTCCTTTATCAGTGGATAGAATAAAACCTATTAATTATGATTTATTTAGCAAGGTAGTAAGTCAATCTTTTTCTCAGAAAAGAAAAATTTTAAGTAATTCTTTAGGTGAGTGGTCTAATTATATTCCTTGGGACAAACTAAATATTAGTCCTAAATCTAGAGCTGAGAATATATCAGTACATGAATTTATAGAAATATCTGATATATTATACGAATATGGTTTTTGTTAGAATTTTATTTAATTCTATTTTTTTAAATTAGAAAGATAGTTGCAAGACCTAAAAATATTAGAAACCCTAGTGAGTCAGTAGCAAAGGTTAGAAGAACGGAAGATCCTATTGCAGGATCCTTTTTAAAACGAGCTCTTAAGATAGGTACTAGGACTCCTATTATTGTTCCAATAATGACATTACATATTATTGCTCCCATCATAACTAAAGCAATCATAATAGATTTAGACATTGCCCAGGCAAAAATAGCAGCTACTATACTTCCACAACTTCCTACCAAAGAAGCTACAAGAATCTCTCGTTTTACTAATTGCCATAAATCTCTTTCTGTAATATGTCCTGTTGCTAAGGCTCTTATTACCATAGTCATAGTCTGATTTCCAGAATTACCTCCAATTCCTGCTACTATGGACATTAGAAATGCCAGTATTACCAGTTTGCTTACGGTATCTTCAAATCTTGAAGCTATAAATGAAGATATGGATGCGGTAAATAAATTAACTAATAGCCAAGGAGCACGATTCATTATTGCTGTACTTAAAGGAGAGAACATATCTTCCTCTTGCAGACCAGCTCTAGACAATTCTTGTACTTGTGAGTTTTCTTGTATAACATCTACTACGTCTGCAATTGTTACTCTACCTACTAATCGTCCGCTATCATCTATGACTGGTGCTGAAACAAGATCATAACGTTCAAATGCGCCAGCTGCATCTATATCAGAATCCAATGGATTTAAAGTTAAGAAGTCACTGCTCATAACAGACTTAACTTCTGTTTCAGGTTCTCGTACTAATATTGTTGTTAAAGGGAGGACTCCTTGCATTTTATCTTGTCTATCAACGACAAAGATTTGATCTGTGTGATCTGGCAGTTCTTGTAGTCGGCGCAAATATCTTAAAACAACTTCCAGAGTAATATCTTCTCTTACTTTTACCATTTCAAAATCCATAATAGCTCCTACGCTTTCTTCTGGATAGCCTAGTGCTTCTATGAATTTTAAACGTTCTTCTTCATTTAGTCCTTTTTGTACTTCTGATATAGCATCTGCTGGTAGATCTTGAGCTATATATGCTAATTCATCAGCATCTAGTTTGCTAATAATAGATACAAGATTATCATGTTCCATTATTTCGACAAGAGATTTTCTTACCCAGTTTTCTACTTCTATAATGATATCAGCTTTATAGTCTTCGTTAACAATTGACCATATTTTTTGCCTTTTATCCTTAGGTAGTGATTCTAAAATAAAAGCTATATCTGCTGGATGTAAATCATTTATAAAATTATTTAGATTGTTCTCTATAGTTAGATCATTTATTACATTTTGTTTATTTATTTCATTGTTGGGTGTTTGATTTCGTAAATATTCTTGAATTTTTAGCAAGGCTTTTTGTGCGTCTTCTGGATCAAGTTTATGTATTTCATTATTATTATTTTTCATTTTTTATTCTAAATTAGAAGGAAGGATACGGCTTTTGCCATTAATATCAGTAGCTACAAATGTTAATACAGCTTCAGCTGCTTTAATTAAATCACCATTAAATGGTCTTGTTTCTTTATAAACATCAATAGAAATTGTTATAGATGTTTTACCTGTTTTCATGGTATTAGCAAATATACTAACTAAATCTCCTATTTTTATAGGACTCGTAAATTGTAAAGAATTAATTGCTACTGTTGCTACACGTCCTATTGATATTTTTGTCGCTACTACAGATCCAGCCAGATCTATTTGAGACATAATCCATCCTCCAAATACATCACCATTAACATTAGCATCTGATGGCATTGGCATTAATTTCAAAATTAAGTTATTGCAGTTTATGTTTTCATTATGAATTTTTATCATTTTAATATTTTATCTAATAGTTTTTAGAAAGTTTGAATATTGTATCAATTCATTTTAATTAGGTGTGTTTTTAATGCGTATAGAATATAGACTTACAATATAAATTTTGCAATGATTGTTTGTAGATTTTCAAATATCATATTATTTCCAGATAAAATCCATCCATTAATAGGCCACGGATTCTGTTGTAGAATATCTTCACATTTGCCATTTGATTCTCTTATCAAAATGGTTCCAGCGGCAGTATCCCAAGGTGACAAGTCTAGATCAACGTAACCATCGTACCTTCCACATGCAACCCATGATAAATCTAAAGAAGCAGCTCCCATTTTTCTGATGCTTTTTACTTTTCTTGCAATACCATTTGATATTTTTGTTCGTAACTTTTTATTGATATAATCTTTAGATGGTATTCCTGTAGATATTATAGAGTCGCTTAATTTGTTGTTTTTTGAGCATAGTATTTTAGTGCCGTTTAGGTATGACCCTGAACCTAATAATGATGTAAATAATTCATCACGATTTGGATCGTATACTACTCCTATAACAGGAGTGTCTTTTTCTAGAACAATATTGCTAATAGTTATCCCTTTTCTGACAACTAATGCAATTGAAATGGCATAGTGTGGTATTCCATGTAAAAAATTAGTAGTTCCATCTAATGGGTCTATATACCATGTTGCTATATCATTTACACAGTTTTCTGATTCTTCTGCCACAAAACCAAAAGAATATTTTTTATTGGACTTTAATATTTCTATTATTGTTTTTTCTGATTCAAAATCTGCTTTAGTAACAAAATGATTGTGTGATTTTTTGTTTATTACTAATTTAGATCTATCTAGGTAGTATTTTTTTAAAATAGTTGCTGCGTTTAGCGCAGCTTTAATTGATAGGTTTAATAATTCATGTAGATATGATTCTTGTAGTTTGAATTCTATTTCATTGTTATGTTGAACGGTATACATGATTAATTATGATGTTATTTATGAGGATGTTTAACATTATTAACAATGTTTATTATATATGAAACAGATCTTTATAAGAAAAGTAAAATTTTTAATACTATATGTTATATTTATAGTTCTTATCTTAAATATAAATATGTATTTAACCATGATAAGAAGTAATTAATTGTATTTTTAATTTGTTTGTTATAAATATTATGTTATTTAATCTAAATTAAATTATTATTGATATTAATTAATACATTATGCTAGAATTACATTTCTGATGTTACAAAAGGGGTGTTAGCTCAGCCGGTAGAGCAGTTGACTTTTAATCAATTGGTCGTGGGTTCGATTCCCGCACACCCCACCAATATATAGATATCTTAGTTTGTAATAGATATAATTATTAAAGTTGTAATTGCGATACCAATATAGTTTTTCATTGTAACTCTTTCTCCAAATAATTTAATACCTAATATTAAGCCAAGCAATATAACTCCAAAGTTCATTAATATGAATATTACGGAAGGGTCATTTGGCATTTCTTTATGAGCTTTTATATAATTATATATATTGCAGAAATTTAATGAGCCTATTAATAATCCTGATTTAAGGCTTGATAATGTGATCGTTTTTATATTTTTTGTTAGAGCTAAATAAAATAACAAAGAAATAGCGGATATTAAAAAAGAAACACTTAAAATATTAATAACTAATTCTTTCTTGCTTAATTCTTTTAATAAAATATCCACTGTTCCATATGATAACAATAATATTAAAATCCATATTTTTTCATATTTTAGTGAAAAGAGATTTTTATGTTCATGATTTTTTATATTATGACTCTGTTTGTTGGTTATCATTAAAAGAATAGCAAATGGAGCTAGAAAGATAGCAAACATTTTTGATTTTGTTAATACTTCGTTGTAAACAACAAACGAAATCATTAATGATATAAATATCGAAGAGCGTTGAATAACTTCTGATTTGGCTATTCCTATGATGTAAATAGATTTACTCATGGATATAAAACCGACTGGAAAAAGTATTCCCAACGAAATTAAAATAGCGCTAGATTCTAATAATTTAGTAGAAATATTTTGAGGAAAAAAAAATATACAAGCAAGTAAAGTAGTTATATAACTAAAGAAAAGAGATGGCAGTAGATTCGTATTTTTTTTCGAGATTGTTTTTAGTATTAAGGATACTGATACGCTACATATGATACTAATAATTACATAAACAAAAGCCATGAATAATTCTTATTATGGCGGAGCGGACGGGACTCGAACCCGCGACCCCCGGCGTGACAGGCCGGTATTCTAACCAACTGAACTACCGCTCCTTCCTATTTTAGGAATGGCGTCCCCTAGGGGATTCGAACCCCTGTACCCACCGTGAAAGGGTGGTGTCCTGGGCCTCTAGACGAAGGGGACAAATTTAATTTGGTGGAGATAAGCGGGATCGAACCGCTGACCTCTTGCATGCCATGCAAGCGCTCTCCCAGCTGAGCTATACCCCCTCCATAAATTATGTAATACTAAAACATGCTAAAAACACCATATAATTATGCAATATATTATTCTGATATGCAAGTAAATTAACAATGTTTTTAGTAGTTTTTTAATTTAATTATAGCGATTCACTCTTATCCATAGAGCTCGCCTAGAATCAGCTCTAATTACTTCTAGTGTTAAGTTGTCATAAGTTGCTTTATCACCACATTGTGGAATTTTATTTAACTGACCACCTAACCATCCTCCAACACTATCATATTCGTTATTGGGAAGATTAGTTTTAATGTACTCATTGAAGTGATCGATATCTGTAGCAGCCATTACCATCCATTGGTTATTACTTTCTGGGAATATTGAATTATTATCGATGTTATCAAATTCATCTTCTATATTTCCAACTATTTGTTCTAGAACATCTTCCATTGTAATAAGACCAGAAACACCACCATGCTCATCCAAAACAATTGCTAAATGATTACGTCTTACTCGGAATTCTCTTAGTAAAATATTTAATTTTTTAGATTCTGGTATGAAAATTGCAGACCTAATTAATGAGCGTGTTTCTATTTTTGAATTGGAAACATGCCGTAATAAATCTTTTGCTAATATTATGCCTATAATATTATCTTTTTCTCCTTCAAAAACTGGAAAGCGAGAGTTTGCGCTTTCTAGAATTGTTTCTATCATTTCAGGTATGGGCATTGATATTTCTAACATGTTCATTTTAGAGCGAGTGATCATAACATCACCTGCTGTTTTGTTTGATAAACTTAAGACTCCTTTAAATATTGAGAAAGCATCATGGTCTATAATTCCTTTCTCATGAGCTAATTCTATGGTTTTATTAAGATTATCTAGACTGTCTCTAGTTTTTTTAAATTTAGAGATAATCTTACCTAATATAGATTTTATAGTAGGTTTTAAATCTTGTGAGTTTGGTTTTTTGCTGTAATCGGTATCAGACATTATCCTATAGGACAAGAGTGAGAGGGTTGATCAAAATAAATATTATTTTATAAAAAACTTAATTTGTTAAATGATTATAATATTTAATAAATTTCTTTATAAGGGTTTTCTATTTTCATATTTTTTAATATGGCTATTTCTAGTTGTTCCATTTCTATGGTTTCTGTTTCTGTTTCGTGATCAAAGCCTAATGCATGTAACACTCCATGTATTATTATGTGTGCTGCATGGTTAGAAAATATTTTATTCTGTTCTTGAGCTTCTTTGTGAATAATTGGTAAACAAACAACTAAATCAGCACTGAGATGTTCATTTTCTATTCCATATGGAAAAGTTAGTATGTTAGTTGCATAATTTTTCCCTCTAAATAATTTATTCAGCTCTTTACCTTCTGTTTCATCAACGAATCTAATGGTTAATATAACTTTCTTAAGCTCTTTTGAAATGAAATTTCTAGCAAGTTTAATAGAATGACTAACCCACCTTCTTATTAGCCACCTTGGCAAGTTGTTTTCTAATAGAATATATTGTATGGACAAGGATAGTTTTGGCTCTAAAATTATTTTAGGTATTTGTTTCATAGGCCTCGACAATTTGTGTTATTAAATTATGGCGCATGATATCTTTCTTTCCGAAAGTGGTTATCGAAATACCATCTATTTTATTTAAAATTGATATTGCATGGGTTAACCCACTTTTTTGTTCTTTATGTAAATCTATTTGAGATGGATCTCCTGTAATAACTGCTTTGCTTCCCAATCCAATTCTTGTAAGAAACATTTTCATTTGTTCTTGTGTTGTGTTTTGTGATTCATCTAAGATAACAAATGAGTTATTTAAAGTTCTTCCTCTCATATATGCTAGTGGAGCTATCTCTATAATTCTTTTATCAAATAATTTTTGAACTTTTTCTATTCCCATAAATTCATATAAAGAATCATATAGAGGTCTTAGATAAGGATCAACTTTTTGAGTTAAGTCTCCAGGAAGAAAACCTAATTTCTCACCAGCTTCTACAGCAGGGCGTGTTAAAATTAATCTTTTAACCATATTTTCATTCAGAAGTTTTACAGCACAAGCTACGGCGAGCATTGTTTTCCCAGTGCCAGCTGGTCCAATTCCGAAGTTAATATCATTTTTTAGAATATTATCTAGGTATTTATATTGTTGTTCTGTTCTTGGTCGAACTTTATCTATTAATAAAAAAGAGTTGTTTAGAAACTGGTTGTCATTTATGTTTTCTTTATAATTAGCACTAGAGTTAATTTCTTTTAGTCCTAAATGAATTTCTTCTTCTGTAAGTTCTTGTTTTTTAGCTTGTTTGTAAAATAAACAGAGTGCTTTTTTTGCAATTAGAAAATTTTCTCCCTTTATTTTGAAAGTATTGCCAACTCGTATTATTACAGTGCTCGTATTGTGTGATATTGTTTTAATATTAATATCTAGTGGACCACATAATCTAGATAAAGAATCATTATCAATATTATTAAAAACTATTTGATCAATATTTGTTGAATCGTTTGATGTTTTATTTTGCATATTATAATTAATTAATTATTTTACCTCTTAAAGTATTGCTATTCACTTTAGTGATCTCTATGTTTACAATATCACCTATTTTATTGTTAAAGGAAACAAAATTAACTACTCTGTTATTCTCAGTGCGACCCATTAACTCATTATTATTTAATTTTGATTTTCCTTCTATTAATACTTTTTGAACCGTTCCTAACATAGAATTTGCAATATTTTTTGCTTGTGTATTTATTAAATTTTGTAGTCTTTGTAATCTATTTAGCTTTTCATCATATTGTATTGTATCTTTAATGTTTGCTGCTGGAGTTCCAGGTCTAGGAGAATATATAAAGGAGAAAGAGGTATCAAATTCTATTTCTTCTATTAGTGATAGTGTTTTTTGGAAATCTATTTCAGTTTCTCCTGGGAAACCAACAATAAAATCAGAAGATATTTTCAAACCACTTCTGGCTATTCTTAAATTTCTAATAATTGATTTATATTCGATTGCAGAATATCCTCTTTTCATTGATGATAAAATACGATCACTTCCTGATTGTACTGGCAAATGAAGAAAAGATACTAACTTGGGTAGATTTGTATATGCTTCGTAAATTCTTTTTGTCATTTCTCTTGGATGAGATGTGGTATATCTAATTCTTTCAATTCCTGGTATTTCGTGTATATACTCAATTAACATTGCAAGATCTGCGGTATTAGTAGTATTATTTAGTTGTCCTCTGTATGCATTTACATTTTGTCCTAGTAGAGTTACTTCTTTTACTCCATTGTCAGCAAGATCTGCAACCTCTATTAAAACATCTTCGAATGGTCTAGATATTTCTGTTCCTCTTGTATAAGGAACAACGCAAAAACTACAATATTTACTACATCCTTCCATTATAGATACAAATGCTGTTGGTCCTTCAACAGTGGAAGGAGGCATAGCATCAAATTTTTCTATTTCAGGGAAGCTGATATCAATTTGTGGTTTATTATATTTTATTCTAGAATCAAGCATCTCTGATACCTTGTGTAAGGTTTGTGGTCCAAACACAATATCTACAAATGGTGCTCTTCTTAATATTTCACTACCTTCTTGGCTAGCAACACATCCACCAACACCTATAATAAGCTCTGGTTTATTTTTCTTAAATTCTTTAATTCGTCCTAGATCAGAAAAAACTTTTTCTTGTGCTTTTTCTCTTATTGAACAAGTATTTAATATTATAATATCAGCCTCTTCAACCTTGCTTGTTAGTTCTGCATTTTTGTGTGTTCTTAATATGTCAATAATTTTCTTGGAGTCATATTCATTCATTTGACAACCAAAAGTTTTAATATGAACTTTAGAAATATTAGTAGTTTCTTTTTTGCTATTTGTCATAAAACTATTTGTATTAATGTTTATTAATAGTGAGATTTTTTTTAGATATATTTTTATTGCCTTTAAAATTTAACCACATAGCTAAGGATGCTGATATAAATATCGACGAATAAATACCAAACCATATTCCTATTGTTAAGGCAATGGAAAAATAATGTAAGGAATGTCCACCAAAGAAAAATAATGATAACACCATAAATTGAGTTGATGTATGAGTTATTATTGTTCTAGAAATTGTTTGAGTAATAGATTTATTTATAATATCTTCGACATTATAGTCTGAATCTTTGGAGCAATTTTCTCTAATTCTGTCCATAATAATTACAGATTCGTTAACAGAATATCCAAGAACAGCCAAAATTCCAGCTAAAACAGCAAGAGAAAACTCCCAATGAAAAAAAGCAAAAAAACCTAATATTATTGTCACATCATGTAAATTTGCGATTACTCCGGATACAGCAAGCCGCCATTCAAACCTAAAGCTTAGATAAGTTATTATACCAATGATAACCATTGTTAGGGCAAGCAAACCATCCCTTGCTAGTTTTTCTCCAACTTGTGGTCCTATTATTTCAATTTTATTGATTTGGAAAGATTTTTCATGTTTTTGTAGCCTTGATAGTATCTCATTAATTTGATGTTTTTCAGAATTGTTTTCTAATGTAGGTATTTTAATCATTATTTCTTTCGAAGACCCAAAATATTGAATTTGTAATTTATCGTAATTATCAATATCCGCAAAAGATTCTCTGATTTTATCTAGAGATATTATTTTATTTCCAGTATAGCTTGCTTCTATTACTGATCCGCCTGTAAATTCAGTGGAAAGATTTAGTCCGTTTTTTTGTATAAAGAACAATGCTGTTATAAATGTGATTAAACTTACTAAATTTAACAAAACCGCATGCCTCATAAAAGGTATAGTTTTACTAATGCGAAACAATTCCATTTTAAATTTACCTTAACTGTATATAGTTTTAATATCAAAAAGTTATTTATTTAAGTTTTTTGATTTCTATGTCTATCCTATAGATATTGTTTTTAAGTTTTTTTGTTTCCATAGAAAAATTTTACTAGAAACTTGAAAAACACTACAGATGTAAATATAGAAGAAATTATTCCTATGCAGTGCACTACAGCAAATCCTTTTATAGGTCCTGATCCTAAAGTTAGTAAAGACATACCAACTATTAGGGCTGTTAAATTTGAATCTAATATTGTATTCCAAGCTTTCTTAAATCCATCATTTATTGCTTTTTGAGGTATTGATCCAGATCTTAACTCTTCTCGTATTCGTTCGTTGATTAGCACATTTGCATCTATTGATATTCCAACAGTTAATGCAATAGCTGCTATTCCAGGTAAAGTAATAGTTGCTTGTAATATTGATAGGCAAGCAACTATTAATAGTATATTTAAAGCTAGTCCTATAGCTGAAAACAAACCTAATAGATGGTAGTATATTACCATAAAGATTACTATAGCTATAAAACCACCAGCAATAGATTTTAAGCCTTTGTTAATATTAGTCAAACCTAAACTTGGCCCTATGATCTTTTCTTCTATTACGCTCATTTCTGCTGCTAACATGCCTGATCGTAGTAGTAAAGATATATCAGTAGCTTGTTGGTAATTCATGGATCCAGTAATTTGTATATTACCATTAGGTATTTGACTCCTTATTACTGGAGCTGTAACAATTTCTCCTTTTCCATTCTCAAATAATATTATAGCCAGTCTTTTATTGATATTATCCCTAGTTACGTCTTTGAATATTTTAGATCCCTTATTGTCTAAAATTAAATTTACTGATGCTTGTCCAGTATTATGATCTCTTCCAGGTTGTGCATTTTGTATATTTGAACTATTGAGTATTGGCTGAGAGTAAACAAGAATCTTTTGTTTATTAGAGTCATAGAAATATTCTGTACCTATAGGTATTATTCCTTTTGATATTAGTGATTGACTTATTTTAGAATCATCTACTAGTCGAAATTCTAGCGTTGCTGTTCTGCCTAATATTTCTTTGGCTTTAGTAATATCTTGTAATCCTGGTAGTTGAACCACAATACTATCAGTTCCTTGTTGCTGTATTATAGGTTCAGAAACACCTAGTCCATTAATACGGTTGTGTAATGTAAGTAAGTTTTGTTTTAAAGCATTTGCTTTAATCTCAGAAATTGTTTGGCTATCAAATTTACATTCAAGTTTATTATTTGGTTTTATTTCATTATTGATAATAATTCCATTAACAGATTGGGAAATTGTTTTTATTATTATGTTTATGTCTTTAGTTTGTGATGTTTCTATATATACAGATTTTGCATTACGATAGACATTAACATCTTTGATTCCATTGTGTTTTAGTAAGGTCTTTATGTCCATAACTAAGCCATCATATCTGGAGAGTATCGCTTCGTCCATATGTACTTTAATTAGTAGATGTACTCCTCCTCTTAAGTCTAAACCAAGCACCATTGGTTTGGGAGAGAACATTCCCATATTTCTCATCCATTTAGGTGAGTTTGATGTTATATTAGGCGTTACAATATAGGATTTATGTTGAGAATTTCTATTGAGCGTTTTTTCAATTATATTATTAGCAAGTATTTGATCGTCTGTATTATTCAATCTAATTGTAATAATATTAGCCGGTATTTTTTTTTCTACTGATGCTTTTTTGTAGGGAATATTATGTTTCTTTAGTGTATTCTTAACTCGTTCTAGAATGTTCTCATTTACTAGAACATGTTTTTGGGCAGAGATAATCTGTATGGAAGGAGATACACCATACAGATTCTGGACAGAGTATAAAATACTTATAAGAACTACAACAATAATAAATATATTTTCCCGAGTGGGGTAAAGGTTCATAGAAGAGAGTAGTGTTTTTACTAATTGGTTCATTATAGGGATTTTATAGTACCTTTAGGCATAACTCCAATAACAGAATTTTTTTGAACTATTATTTCAACTGCCTGATTATTTAGAATAGAGACTTCAAGAAATATATAATTGTCTTGTACGTTGTTTATTGTTCCCATTATTCCACCAGATGTGCTTACTTCATCTCCTTTGGCAAGAGAGTTCAATAGCTCTTTATGTTCTTTTTGGCGTTTTACTTGAGGTCTAATCATTAAAAAATATAAAACGACAAACATTATTATTATAGGTAACATACTTATTATTGCATTACCTTCTGATGCATTTGCTTGAGCTAATACAAATGTTGGAAAATTAGTTGTGTACATTTAAAGACTCCTAAGATTTATTAGGTATTTATTCTATCATTTGTTTCTTGTTTTATGTTTTTATAAAGTTTATTTTTTATTTAGTTGTTGTCTATCAATTATAAATTTTGTCTTCCAGGCATTAAACTCATTGTTATTGATAGCATCTCTCATTTCATTCATTATAGTTAGATAAAAGTGTAAGTTGTGTATGGTATTTAATCTTGCTCCATTTATTTCTTTGATTATTTGTAAATGATGCAAGTAAGAACGAGAGAAATTATTGCATGTGTAACATGTACATTCTTCATCTAATGGTAATAAGTCTTTTTTATAAGCAGAGTTTCTAATTTTAATATTGCCGTATCTTGTGAATATCCATCCGTTACGAGCATTGCGAGTTGGCATGACACAATCGAACATGTCTATCCCATTTTCAACACCATTTACTATGTCTTCAGGAGTGCCAACTCCCATTAAATATCTAGGTGAATATTTTGGTAAATTTCGTGCAGTATGTTTTAGGATTCTTATCATATCTTCCTTTGGCTCGCCAACAGAAAGTCCTCCTATAGCATAACCGTTGAATCCTATATTCAATAGTTTATCTATTGATTCATCTCTTAGATCTTCATGCATTCCTCCTTGGACTATTCCAAAGAGCATATTCATGTTTTTTTGATATTGAAATTCATCAAAAGAACGTTTAGCCCATCTTGATGACAACGTCATAGAATTATAAACTTCTTTTTTAGTTATGATAGTATCTGCTATTTTAAATGGAGTGCATTCGTCAAAAGCCATGACTATATCAGAGTTCAATATATTTTGTATTTGCATTGATTTTTCTGGAGTAAGAAACATTTTAGCTCCGTTGATTGGAGATGAGAATGCTACGCCTTCTTCTGTTATTTTACGTTTCTTGCTTAGGCTAAATACTTGGAATCCTCCTGAGTCTGTAAGTATAGGTTTATCCCAATGCATAAAATTATGTAGTCCATTATGGAGTTTTATTATATCTGTCCCAGGTCTTAGCCATAGGTGAAAAGTATTACCTAGGACTATTTGAGCTCCTATATCTTTCAACTCATTTGGCATTATTGATTTAACACTGCCATATGTTCCTACAGGCATAAATACTGGTGTTTTTATTTCTCCATGAAGTAGAGAGATAATAGCAGTTCTGGCATTATTATCAGTGTTTAATATCTTAAAATTCAATTTCCTTTTCCTATTCTATTAAATTTATTTTTCTTGTTCTTTTATTTAGAAGGCTCTATAAACATCGCATCTCCATAACTAAAAAAACGATATTTTTCTTTTATTGCATGTGTATAAGCCTCTTGAATCATTTTTCTTTCTGCCAGAGCTGATACCAAAAGAAGCAGAGTAGATTTTGGCAGATGAAAATTTGTAATTAATGCATCTATTATTCGGAATTTATATCCTGGTTTGATGTATAAATTAGTTTCTTCTTGAGTGGCGTTATGTATAATTCTATTTCGATTATCATAATTATCTTTTATTAAAGATGCAGATTCTAAAGCTCTTGCGCTAGTAGTTCCAACTGCAATGATTCTTTTACCGTCGGCTCTGGTGTTTTTAATTGCATCTATAGTGATTTGTGGAATCATATATCTTTCTGCATGCATTACATGGTCTTCAAAGTTATTTGTTCTTATTGGTTGAAAAGTTCCAGCACCCACATGCAATGTTAGAAATGCTGTTTTCACTCCTTGATTTTTTAAGTCATCTATTATTTCTTGGTCAAAGTGAAGACCTGCTGTAGGAGCAGCAACTGCTCCTAATTCTTTTGCATATATTGTTTGATATCTAAATTCATCATTAGGATTTATGTTTTTTTTTATATATGGAGGTAGAGGGATTGTTCCATATTTATCTAGAACGTTATATATGTCTTCAGAAAAACTCACTTTAAAAAAATTATTTTGACGTTCTTTCACTAATACATATATGTCTTTTGAAACAAATAATTTACTTCCATTTTTTATAGGTTTATTTGATTTAATTTGCACAATTGCTTGATGGCTTTCTAGAATTCTTTCTAACATTATTTCAGATTTTCCACCACTTTCTTTAAAGGATTGCAGCCTTGCCTTTATAACCTTAGTATCATTGAAAATTAGCAAATCTCCAGGTTTTATTAGTTTTTTTATGTCATAAAAAAACAGATCATGTATATTTTTATTTTTATCTATATGTAATAGTCTACTCGAACTTCTTTTATCAGAAGGGTTTTGAGCTATGAGATCATTGGGGATGATATAATCGAAAAATTTAGTTTCTAATTTTTGTGAATACATTTTTATTAAGGAGTATAAAACGGTAACAATAATACATATTTATATGGTTGGCAAATATATACTAGGAATTATTTTTTTGAGTTAGGATGCTTTTTTAAAAATGCATATGATATATCATATCTCTGTGAGATATCTATTATTAAATTAATTATAGATAATATGGAATTGAATTATATTCAGTTTTTCTAATTATATATTTAATATAATCTGAATATTAAAATGTCTCTTTAGGCCAACATTATATATTTCTTAGTTAGGCATCTTATTGTTTCTATTTTGAGATTCTACTTTGATTAAAGTTTATATAAGTATTAATTATTCCATAATAGAGTACTGCTTGCAATTGATGTTATGACAATACCGGCTGTTTCAGTTCTTAGTATTCTAGATCCAGAATTTACTGGATATATGTTAATAGTAGATTCTGCTATTAAACACTCTTCTTGTGACCATCCTCCTTCTGGGCCTATCATTATAGATAGAGAATTTATATTATTTCTAGAAAGTAAAAGTTTTTCTATTTTGATGTTGCTTTTAGTATTACAAAATAAGTGTATGTTATTCAGTGGTGATGCCATATAGGAGTTAAATTCTATTGGTTTTGCTATTTTTGTTATTCTATTGCGTCCACATTGTTCGCTTGCTGATTCGGCGATTTTACTCCAATGGCTCATACGTTTTTCTAATTTTTCATTTGCTATATGTATTATGCTTCTTTTTGTATATAGTGGTATTATCGTTTTTACTCCCAATTCGGATGCTTTTTCAATTATAAAGTCCATTTTGTTGTTCGTCGTCATAGATTGTATAAGTGTGATATCTCCATCTAGTTCTGCTTCTCTAGGATCAAAGGAAGATATTAGAGCAAATGTTTTGTCTTTCTGGAATTCTATTGTTGCTTTGAACTCTCCTGATTCTCCATTGAATAATATTATATTAGAATAATTTCTAAGTCTAAGAACTTGTTTGGCGTGATGTGATATTGCTTTTGGTAGTAATATATGAGTATTAGTCTGTATCTTTTCATTTAAGAAGAAACGTGGTAAATGCATAATTTCGGATTGATTTAGTAATATTATTAAGATCCAACATTATAATCTAATATTGAAATTGTATATCTAAATGGTACAGAATTAATTAAGATTTGTTGATAATAAATATTTGTTGTTAGAGTTATATTCTTATATTAGTGCTAAGTGTTAGAATGATACTTGTTATTATAAATATTTTTAATTAATGGAGTTGAAGAGCTTTCAAATGGGTAATATAACTACATCTAAATTTGTTTTGTCTGATGCCATACGTATTCTTGCTATGGATGCAGTGCAACAGGCTAATTCTGGTCATCCTGGTGCCCCTATGGGCATGGCTGAAATGGCGCAAGCGTTATGGAAGAATAATTTAAAACATAACCCTAATGATCCTAATTGGATTGATAGGGATCGCTTTGTTTTGTCTAATGGACATGGTTCTATGTTAGTATATGCTTTATTGCATTTAACAGGATATGATGTATCCATAGACGATTTAAGAAATTTTCGTCAGCTTCACTCAAAGACTCCTGGTCATCCAGAGGTTGGGATTACTCCAGGAATAGAAACAACAACAGGACCACTTGGTCAAGGATTAGCTAATGCAGTTGGTATGGCTTTGGCAGAATCATTATTAGCAGAAGAGTTTAATAAACCTGATTTTAATATTATAGATCATCATACATATGCAATAGTAGGTGATGGTTGTTTAATGGAAGGTATTTCTCATGAGGTTTGTTCTTTAGCAGGAACATTGAAACTTTCTAAGTTAATAGTTCTATATGATGATAATGGTATTTCTATTGATGGTGATGTAAAGAACTGGTTTAATGATAATACAGCAGAACGTTTTCGTGGATATGGTTGGAATGTTATTGAAGGCGTTAATGGTCATGACGTCTCTGCTGTTGACTCTGCTATAAAATTAGCTCGTTGTCAGTCGCAAAAACCTACAATAATTATTTGTAAAACAGTTATTGGCAAAGGCTCTCCAAATATGGCTGGTACCCATAAGGTGCATGGTTCTCCTTTAGGAAGTGATGAAATTATTGCCTCTAGAGAATTTCTTAATTGGAATTATGAGCCATTTGTTATACCTGAATTTATATATAACGAATGGAGCGCTAGAGAAAATGGTCAGGAGGTGCAAAATATTTGGCAATCTAAATTTGATGCTTATTTAAATAAATATCCAAGCGCAGCATCTGAATTAAAACGTAGAATGCAAGGTAATTTACCAGATGGGTTCGAGAACTTTGCTAAAGATTTAATACAAAAAACAATTAAAAATTCAGAAACAATTGCTACTAGGAAAGCTTCACAAAATACTATTACAGAAATTGCTAAATATTTGCCAGAATTTTTAGGTGGATCGGCTGATTTAACTGGTTCAAATTTTACGGACTGGAAAGGAGTTGTGCCTGTTAGAGCTGGTGTCAATAAGGCTATTAACTTTGGACGTCATATTAATTATGGTGTTAGAGAGTTTGGAATGGCAGCTATTATGAATGGAATTGCTCTACATGGAGGTTATTTGCCTTTTGGTGGTACATTCTTAACATTCTCGGATTATTCTCGTAATGCAATTCGCATGTCTGCTTTAATGAAGCAGAAAGTTGTTCATGTGTTTACTCATGATTCTATAGGACTAGGAGAAGATGGTCCTACTCATCAATCGATAGAACATGCGGCTAGTTTGCGCCTTATACCTAACTTATCTGTCTGGAGGCCTTGTGATACAGTAGAAACTACGGTGGCTTGGTTGTATGCTATTCAAAGACCGGCAAGTGTTGGTATGAAGGTGCAGGATGGTGGTCCTTCAGCTTTATTGCTATCTAGACAGAACTTGCCTTTTGTAGAGCGTGATTCAAGAACAGTTGATTCAATATATAAAGGTGGTTATGTATTGAAAGACTCAAGTAGCTTCTCAGCTATCATTATAGCAACAGGTTCGGAAGTGGCTATTGCTTTAGATGCTCAGCAAATATTACTGGAACAAGGTATTAGAGTAAGAGTGGTTTCTATGCCTAGTGTTGATGTATTTGATAAACAAGATCTTAATTGGAAAGAAAGTGTTTTGCCAAGAAAAATACCAAAAATTGCTATAGAAGCAGGTGTTACAACATGTTGGTATAAATATGTTGGTTTAGATGGTTTGGTACTGGGTATAGATCGTTATGGGGAATCAGCTCCAGCCGGAAAACTATTTAAATTTTTTGGCTTAACAGTAGAAAATGTAATTTCCGCTGTAAAAAAAGTTTTATTATAAAGGAGTCCAATTATGGTGATTAGAGTAGCTATCAATGGTTACGGTAGAATAGGACGTAATATTTTAAGAGCTCATTATGAAGGTGGTAAGAAACATAATATAGAAATTGTAGCTATAAATGACATGGGAGGCATTGAGTCAAGTGCTCATTTAACAAGATTTGATACAGCTCATGGAAAGTTTAATGGTTCTGTTTCTTTGGAAGCAAATAATTTGATAGTTAATGGTGATAGAATAAGGATGTTATCTAGTAGAGATCCGTATGAATTGCCTTGGCGAGATCTTAATGTTGACGTTGTTTTAGAGTGCACTGGGGCTTTTGTTTCAAAAGAGAAATCTATTGCTCATATAAAAAGCGGGGCGAAAAAGGTTATTATATCAGCCCCTGGCGGCAATGATGTTGATGCTACTATTGTTTTTGGTGTTAATCACAATATTTTAAAATCTAGTTATACTGTTATTTCTAATGCATCGTGCACAACAAATTGTTTGGTGCCTTTAGTTAAGCCACTTAACGATTCTATTGGTATCGAGAATGGTTTGATGACAACAGTTCATTCTTATACTAATGATCAAGTTCTTACAGATGTGTCTCATAAGGATTTACGTAGGGCAAGATCCGCAACCATGAGTATGATTCCAACAAAGACAGGAGCTGCAGCGGCAGTTGGGCTAGTTCTTCCGGAATTAAAAGGTAAATTAGATGGTTGTTCTATAAGAGTTCCAACTATTAATGTATCATTAGTTGATCTTTCTTTTATTGCGAGAAGGGAAACTTCTGTAGAAGATGTTAATGAAATTGTTAGAATGGCTTCAGAGACTTACTTAAAAGGGATTCTTGAATTTAGTACTGATTTGTTGGTTTCTAGCGATTATAACCATAATCCAGCATCTAGTATTTTTGATTCTACTTTGACTAAAGTTTCAGGGAAACTTGTTAAAGTGTTTTCCTGGTATGATAACGAGTGGGGATTTTCTAATAGAATGTTAGATACTACGGTTGCGTTAATGCAGGCTAAATAAGTTTTTAAGTTTTAGTGGGTGTATTTGGTTTGTTATAGAACTAGATATGCCCATTTTATATTGTATTCAAGGTTATCAGGAGGATTTTTAGGATGACCACAGTTAAAACTCTGAGAGAGTTATCTAAATCTGGTGCTTTATTAAATAAAAGAGTTTTTATTAGAGCAGATTTAAATGTTCCTTTTGATCAAAATGGAAGAATTTCAGAAGATACTAGAATAAGATCTTCTGTCCCAGGCATAAGAATGGCTTTGGACGGTGGTGCTGCTGTTATGGTTACATCGCATTTAGGTCGTCCTATGGAAGGTCTTTTAACAGAGAAAGATTCATTGGTAAGGGTTTCACAACGTTTGTCAGAAATTCTAGGGATGCAAGTAGAACTTGTTAAAGACTGGGTAAATGGAGTTAAAGTTGCCCCTGGTCAAGTTGTTCTATTGGAAAACTGTCGTGTAAATATTGGAGAAAAAAATAATGATGATAATTTATCACGTAAAATTGCATCCTTGTGTGATATTTATGTAAACGATGCTTTTGGAACTGCACATAGAGCAGAAGCAACTACTTATGGTGTTGCTAAGTTTGCTCCAATAGCTTGTGCTGGTCCATTATTAGAGGCAGAGTTAATAGCTTTAGGGAAAGTTCTTAATAACCCTAAGAAACCGTTGGTGGCTATTGTTGGTGGATCGAAAGTTTCTACAAAGTTATCAATTCTAAAGTTCTTGTCTGAAAAAGTGGATTATTTAATTGTTGGTGGAGGGATAGCTAATACTTTTATGATGGCATCTGGTTTGCCTGTAGGAAAATCTCTTGTGGAGCCTGAACAATTAGAGTGCGCTAAAAATGTTATTGAATCCATGAGATTAAGAGGAGCAGATGTTCCGATCCCAGTGGATGTTATATGTGCTAAATATTTTGGTCAAGATGCTGTGGCTGAATTAAAATCCGCTGATAAAGTTCAGGATGATGATATGATATTCGATGTAGGGCCTGAAACATCTAAGTTGTTTGAAAAAATCTTGCAGCAAGCTGGCACTATTGTTTGGAATGGTCCGGTTGGTGTTTTTGAATTTGATCAGTTTTCTAAAGGTACTGAGTTCTTGTCTAAGATAATATCTGATTCTGGGGCATTTTCTGTGGCTGGGGGAGGTGATACCTTGGCTGCAATATCTAAATTTGGGGTAACTAATAATATAGGATATATTTCAACAGGTGGTGGCGCATTCTTAGAATTTTTAGAAGGAAAAAGATTACCGGCTCTAGCTATATTGGAAGAACGTTATTCTAGTTAGTTTAATTTTTCTATTATTGACATCCCACTTAGAAATAGGACTGCAGAAAGAGAAAGTGCTGCTGGCAGAGTCAAAATCCATGCTAGCAGTATCTGTCTTACTGTATTTTTTTGTAATTCAACTTTATTGGCTACTATAGTTCCTGCTATGCCAGATGATAAAACATGAGTAGTTGAAACTGGTAAATTTAATAGGTTAGCCATTCCTATAGCAAACACGGCAGTTACTTGTGCTGCTGTTCCTTGGGCATATGTCATTCCTTGTGTGCCAATTTTTTCCCCTACTGTCATTACAACTCTTTTCCAGCCTATCATTGTTCCGCATCCAAGAGACATGGCTACTGCTATTACTACCCATAATGGAGCATATTCGATTGTTGCTGTTAAGTCTGCTCTTAGTCTTTCTAGATCTTCTATTTCTGAAGTTGGAAGATTTTGTGTTTTTACAACATTTTTTGCTATATCATCTAGGCACAGTAGATTTCTTCTGGTTTCTGTTCTTTGTTTTGTTGATAGATTCTCGTATTTAGAAAGATTTTTTAGAGTTTTTTCAATTTCATCTATAGTTATTTTCGTCATTCTAGGATCGCAAGTTAACTCAGCGGTGAGGTCTTCTTTCTTAATTTGATTTTCCATGTCTAAATAGTTACTTATATATGTATGATTTCTATGATAATAGTCATTTAAATGTATTGCAGCATTACGCGTTCTATCTATTTGATATGAAGTACTATTTAAATTTAAAACATAATTTGTTGGAACAATGCCTATTAATATTAACATTACGAGACCTATTCCTTTTTGTCCATCGTTAGATCCATGAGCGAAGCTAACACCCATGGCTGAGATTACAAGAGCTAAACGATTCCAGAAAGGAGGGTGTTTTTTTGCTTCTAATGCTCGTCTTTGTTTTGGTGTGTAATGCATGTTGGAGTTAGGTCTTAAACTTTTTAGCATAAAAAACAACCATCCTGCTAATATAAAACCTACTATTGGTGATATCACCATAGACAACCCAACATCTATAGCCTTACTCCAATTAACTCCTTCTTGAATAGATATATTTGTTTCCCATGCATTAGCTAATCCAACTCCTAATATAGATCCAATTAATGTATGAGAACTTGATGCAGGAATTCCAAAGAACCATGTTCCTAAATTCCATATTATGGCAGCTGACACCATGGAAAATATCATTACCAATCCTCTAGAACTATTAACATTAAGTAATAGTTCTACAGGTAGCAAATGCACTATTGAATAAGCAATACCAACCCCCCCAGTCAGAACTCCTAAGAAATTGAATACTCCTGATAGGATAACTGCTAATTTAGGAGGCATTGCTTTTGTGTATATAACTGTGGCTACAGCGTTAGCCGTATCATGAAATCCATTTATAAATTCATAAACAAGCACAAAAGCTAAAGCCATAACTAGGCCAAAGCCTACCCAAATACTTAAACCGGAGAATATACCTAGCATAGAATTAATATTGCAAGATTAATTTTTTAAAGCCTGTTTTAAAGTAAATATACAGGGTTTCATCTTATGAAATAACTCATATTTAAGATGACATGTCAAAGTTTGATAATTTATTAAATTAAGGTCTTATACTGTAAATTCTAATAGAACCATAAGTATGAAACAAATTTAGTTTTTTTAAAAGAATTAAATTAAATATTTGTTTAAATTTAATTTTTATTTATTCTAAATAGTTTTATCATAAAAATGATAGTATTGGTATTATTGTTAGTGTATTTGATAGTATTGATTTTTTTATGTGATGCTATATTTTAATCATGATTTATTGCTAATGTTACATTTAGCTATATAAAAAAAGAAATACTATATATTATTCCTATCTTTTGTGGAGATCTTTATGTCTTTAGTATCTATGCGTCAGTTGCTTGATCATGCAGCTGAGAATAGTTATGCCATTCCAGCTTTTAATGTTAATAACTTAGAGCAAGTACAAGCTATTATGGAAGCTGCTAATGAGACTAATAGTCCAGTTATAATGCAAGCATCAGCTGGAGCAAGAAAATACGCTGGGGAAGTTTTTTTAAAATATCTTATAAAGGCTGCAGTTGAGTCATATCCTCATATTCCTGTTGTTATGCATCAGGATCATGGACAATCTCCTTCTGTTTGTGAAGGAGCTATAAATATGGGTTTTTCTAGTGTAATGATGGATGGATCTCTTAGAGAAGATGGGAAAACTGTTGCTGATTATAATTATAATGTAGATGTTACTAGTAGAGTTGTAAAAATTTCTCATGAACGAGGAGTTAGTGTGGAAGGAGAACTTGGTTGTTTGGGTTCTTTAGAAACATTAGAAGGAGATAAAGAAGATGGCCATGGAGCTGATGGTAAATTAACTGTTGAGCAATTGCTTACTGATCCAGATCAGGCTGTAGATTTTGTAAAAAAAACACATATAGATGCTTTGGCTATTGCAATTGGAACAAGTCATGGTGCATATAAGTTTACAAAACAACCTACTGGAGAGGTATTGTCAATTAATCGTATAAAAGAAATACATGCAAAATTACCTAATACTCACTTGGTTATGCATGGTAGTTCTAGTGTGCCTCAAGAACTTTTGTCTGAAATAAGAGAGTTTGGTGGCAATCTGAAAGAAACTTATGGGGTTCCTGTCAAAGAGATTCAAGAAGCCATAAAGTATGGAGTTCGTAAAGTCAATATTGATACTGATATTAGACTGGCCATGACTGCAGCTATACGGAGATTTTTTGTGGAAAATTCTGATAGATTTGATCCTCGTGAATATTTAAAACAAGCTCGCGCAGCAGCTAAAAGTGTATGTATTAGTAGATACAATCAATTTGGTTCTTCAGGTAATGCAAGTAAAATAAAACCTAATAGTTTAGAAGAAATGGCGGGACTTTATCGACTAGGCAAATTGGTTTAAAGGGTAAAGTTACATTATTCATTAATGGAGTGTTAATATGAGTACATTATTCCAGTCAAACATAAAATCTTTGCCTCTATTATCTAGAGGCAAAGTTAGAGATATTTATGCTGTCGGAGAAGATAAATTATTAATAGTAGTATCTGATAGAATTTCTGCTTTTGATGTTATTTTAGATGATCCAATTCCAGGGAAAGGTCTTGTTCTAAATAAAATGACAGAATTCTGGCTTAATAAATTACATAGCATTGTTTCAAACCATTCTTTGAATATCAAACCTGAAGATGTTGTAAAACCTGAAGAATTTGATCAGATAAAAGATAGAGCCGTTGTTGTAAAACGTTTAAAACCAATAATGATAGAGGCTGTTGCTAGAGGGTATTTAATAGGGTCTGGATGGAATGAATATACAAAGACTGGATCTGTCTGTGGTATAAAATTACCTGGTGGGTTGGAGAAGGCAAGTAAGTTAGAAGAAATAATTTTTACTCCTGCAGCTAAAGCAGAGCAAGGATCTCATGATGAAAATGTAAACTTTGCGTATGTTAAAAGTTTAGTTGGAAATGATCTTGCTGAAAAGATTAGGGATTTAACTATAAAGCTTTATCAAGAAGCATCTAATTTTGCAATTTCTAGAGGTATTATAATTGCTGATACTAAGTTTGAGTTTGGTTTAGATTCAAATGGTATCTTGCACTTAATGGATGAGGTTCTTACTCCTGATTCTTCACGTTTTTGGTCTCTTGATCAGTATGAAGAAGGTAGTAATCCAGCTTCTTTTGATAAGCAATTTGTTAGAGATTGGTTGGAGTTACAAAACTGGAATAAAATTTATCCAGCACCTAAGTTACCTAAGGATGTTATAGAAAAAACATCAGAGAAATATTATGAGGCTTTGGATCGTTTGACTATATAGAATTTATTTTATATTTTACAGGAATATAATTTATGCAAAAATCAGATTCTCCTTTAATTGGTCTTGTTATGGGCTCTTCTAGCGACTGGGAGGTAATGAGACATGCTGCTTCTGTTATAGAAGATTTTAATATTTCTTACGAAAAAAGAGTTATTTCAGCTCATCGCATGCCAAAAGAGATGTTTGAGTATGCAACCTTGGCTTCGGAGCGAGGGTTGAAGGGCATCATAGCTGGAGCTGGTGGTGCAGCCCATTTGCCAGGAATGTTAGCATCGTTAACTGAATTGCCAGTTTTTGGGGTTCCAGTTCCATCAAAGTATTTATCTGGTGAAGATTCTTTATTGTCGATTGTTCAAATGCCAAAAGGAATTCCAGTAGCTACATTTGCAATTGGAGAGGCTGGAGCAACAAATGCTGCTTTGCACTTGATAGCTAATCTTGCTATTTATGATTCTCAGTTATGTAATAAATTAAGGCAGTTTCGCAAGAATCAGAATCATTTGGCTTGTAGTATGACATTACCTCCTATCTAGATTATAGGAATTTAATAAAATATTATTTTAATATGGGATTATGGTATGGTGTTTTTAAATTCCAATTTTTTTGTTAAACCAGGTTCTTGGCTTGGTTTAGTTGGAGGTGGTCAATTAGGTAGAATGTTTTGTCATTCTGCTCAAAATCTAGGTTATAAAGTTGTTGTTCTTGATCCTAGTGATATTAGTCCAGCTGTGTCTGTTGCAGATTTGCATATAAAATCATCCTATGATGATAAAAATGGATTAGAACGTTTGTCTTCTATATGCAAATCAGTAACTATAGAATTTGAGAATATTCCTTTTAGCAGTTTGGAGTTTTTATCAAAAAGGAATGTTCTCACACCAACTGCTAGTTCTGTTGCGATAGCTCAAAATCGTATTTTTGAAAAAAATTTTATAAGTTCTTTGAATGTTGATGTGGCTCCTTATAAAGTTATAGTTAATAAAACAGATTGTGATTTAATAGACCATGATTTTTTCCCTGGTATTTTGAAAGTTGCTAAATTAGGTTACGATGGGAAAGGACAAGTTACAGTACGTGAAAAAAAAGAACTAAAAGATAAGTTTGTTTTTTTGGGAGAGGTTCCGTGTGTTTTAGAAAAATTTCTGTCTTTGGATAGAGAAATTTCAGTTGTTGTTGCAAGAAACCTTGATGGAGATTGTGTCGTTTTCCCTCCAGCTATTAATTTTCACGAATGTGGTATCCTCTCTAGTTCTGTAGTTACTAGATCTAATCATGAAATATATGATAATACTTGTTTTTCAGAGGTCTGCTCAATAGCCAAGAAGATTGCAGAGTCTTTAAATTATTATGGGGTTTTGTGTGTTGAATTTTTTGTTGTTGACAATAATATCATTGTTAATGAAATAGCACCTAGACCACATAATAGTGGACATTATTCTATGGATGCTTGTTTTACTAGCCAATTTGAACAACAAGTTAGAATAATGTCTGGATTGCCATTAGGTAATACTGAATTATTATCTTCATCCATTATGATAAATCTACTGGGAGATGTATGGTTTGGTAGTGATGGTAATTTAATAGAACCAGATTGGAGAAAGTTGTTGTCTATTTCTGGATTAAAACTACATCTTTATGGGAAAGAAGAAGCTAGGAGATCACGTAAGATGGGTCATGTGACGTTATTAGGTAATGATATTTATGACTTAGATGAAAAAGCATATGATTTGAGTTTAATACTTGGGATTAATTATACAAAAATATCAAAAGTTTAATAATTTTTATTTTAGGAATTTTATAATTGAACCTTATAGAGAAGGCGCTATTAAATCTTATAGAAGGCAAGTTGGTTATTTTCCCTACAGAGACTGTTTATGGTCTTGGGGCTGATGCAGAAAACACAGAAGCTGTTAGAAAGGTTTATTTAGTTAAAAATCGCCCTTTAAATCATCCGGTTATAGTTCATATAGCTCATAAAGAAGACCTTTGTCATTGGGCTATAGATATTCCAGATGAGGCGTTTAAATTAGTTGATAAGTTTTGGCCTGGGCCTTTAACTATAATTTTAAGAAAATCACCCAGTGTTTCTGATCTAATAAGTGGATCACAATCTACAGTTGGAATTAGATGTCCATCTCACCCTATTGCTCAAAATTTGTTGAAATCTTTTTCCAAAGTTAAAGGTAATAGAAAAGGAGCTTTGATAGCTCCTTCTGCTAATAAATTTGGAAAGGTTTCTCCAACAGAAGTTGGTCATATTTATAATGAATTTTCTTCTAATATTCTCAAAGATATTGTTGTTCTAGATGGAGGAAGTTCAGAGATAGGTATTGAATCTACAATAATAGACATGTCAGGATTGTCAGAAGGGAAAAGTCCAGTTATTTTAAGGCCTGGACACGTGACATGGCAGGATATATCAAGTGTTATAAAATTAGATTTAGATTCTCAAGGTAATAGTTCTATCATTGTTCCAGGATCATTAAAATCTCATTATGCTACTAATACTCCTTTAGTAATTGTTGATAGTCACTTGATTGAAAATAGAATTTGTAGTTTATTAGGTAACTTAGATAAATTAGCTGTTTTATCGTTTTCAGATAGAAGTTCTATTCTAGAAAAAAATGTTGATTGGTATATTATGCCTAAGGACCCAATAGAATATGCAAGTAAACTTTATGCTACCATGAGGTCTGTTGATATTGGAAATTACTCAAAGATTATTGTTGAGAGATTACCGGTTTCTTATGAATGGATGGCAGTTTCAGATCGTTTGTACAAATCAGCTGCAGCTTTTGGTTTAACTTAACATAAAGTAAATCCCTTATGTGTTCACGTGATGATAGAGATATAAGAAAATTTTCTTCTGAAATTACAAATAGATTTTTGAATTCTATTTGGTTGGAAGAAGGTTTATCTAACAATACTATATCTGCATATAAAAATGATCTTAAATCATTTTCAACTTGGGTTTTAAATAATAAAAATAAAAGTATTATTGATAATATTAATGAAGATGATATTCAGAAATGGTTTATTGAACAACATTCGTCTATTAAAGCATCAACTTCTAATCGTCGGTTGGCAGTTTTAAAACGCTTTTATGTTTGGGCAGCTCGCGAAAAACTTGTATTGTATAATCCTTGTATTTCTATAAGAACAGCTAAGTATTTTAGGCAAATTCCTATTACTCTATCAGAAGATCAAGTAGAAAGACTTATTATGGCTCCAGATGTCAACGATATTAGGGGATTGAGGGATCGTGCAATGTTAGAAGTTCTATATTCTACTGGGTTACGTGTTTCAGAGTTGGTTGGGTTAAAAATAAGAGATCTTAATCTAAATGATGGAGTAGTGCATGTTGTTCTTGGAAAGGGAGCTAAGGATAGATTAGTGCCTTTAGGGGAAGAATGTATGTTTTGGGTTAATAGATACTTGCATGATTCACGTAGTTATATTTTGAAAAATAAAAAAAGTGATTTTTTATTTATTACAAATAGATCTAATTCTATGACTCGTCAAGCTTTTTGGCTTTTGATTAAAAAATATGCTTTTATAGCTAATATTTGTACCCCATTATCTCCTCATGCTATGCGTCACGCTTTTGCTACTCATTTATTAAATAATGGAGCTGATCTTAGAGTAGTGCAATTATTGCTTGGTCATTCTGATATTTCTACTACGCAAATTTATACTCATGTAGCAAATGAAAGGTTGAAAAAATTACATTTAAAACATCACCCTCGTGGTTGATACATGTTTATATTAATTAAAATTATTTAATAGCGAAGAATTGATAGATAAATGGCCTCGCCGAGTGGAATTGAACCACTAACTGACCCTTAGGAGGGGTCTATTATATCCGTTTAACTACGGCGAGAAAGAATCAATCTAACAGCTGAGATTATAATATACCAGGATGTAATAATCTACATATATTATGACAGCATTGTTAGTGATTAATAATCATTGTTTATTGGTTTAAGTATGTATGCAAATTCTCTAAATTTCAAAAATATAAGTATATTAGATGTATGTAATATACCAGTTGGTGATGTTTTAATAATTACCTCTACTAGTCGTCAGACGAATCGAGTAAGAAATTATATTATAGAACAAATTAAGCAAGTTAAGAAAACAAAAGAGTTATATAAAATTCTTCCATTAAATTCTTGGATTACAGAAACTTTTGATAAGTTATTTTTTTATTCTTCTAATTCAGTTCATGAGTGTGTTTTTAATCATGTTTGTGAGCAAATTATTTGGGACAAGGTAATAAAAAGAGAGGAATCTGAGAATTATTTAGTGAATTATGATCAGGCCGCAAGTTTAGCAATGAAGGCCAAGAAGTTGATTATAGATATGAAGTTGAGAATTCCTAATGAATTTACAAATGATGAATATGAGCGATTTTCGTTATGGAAGAAACGTTATTACAAAGAACTTAGAAAATTAAAAGCAATAGATTTTGATGGTGTTTATGATCATGTTTTAGAGGCTTTTAAAAACAACAAAATAGTTTCTCCTAAATACTTAATAGTATTTGGTTTTATCGAATTTTCACCTAGATTAATAGCTCTTCTGAATTCATTCCTAAAAAATAAAACAAGTGTGAGATTATTATCATTGTCATCTAGGACTGTAGATAATAATTATATTAATACTGTTTGTGAATGTAGTAGTTTTCAGCAAGAATGGGAACAGGCCTCTTTATGGATAATAGAACAAATAAGCTATAAACCCAAAGGTGTTTATGCAATTATAGTTCCACAGCTTGAATTAAAGATGCCTCTGGTTCAACGTATGGCAGAGCGTTATTTAAATAAATATTTACTTCCATTTGGTTTTAATATTTCTTCATCTAGATCTTGTCTAGATTGGCCTATTATTGATGCTGCGATATCTTGGTTAAAAGTAGTATCCAGTTTGTCTTTTTATGGTTATTGTGATGTTGTTGTTTTAGGGAAAGCTTTACTTAGTGGTTATGTTGTTGACGATATTCGCTTGTTTGCAAGATATTCTTCTGTTGATTTGGTGTTGAGATCTAAGTATAAGAAACAAATTAAGTTAAAAGAAATATTAGAAGAATTAGGACAATGTAATTTAAGTCAAGATTTATTGGTTTCTGTTTCTAGATTTGGTAGAGAATTGTTGTCTATAGATTGTTGGGTTTCAAGAATTCGTCTTGTTTTAAATGATCTTGCTTTCCCTGGCGAAAGAATGCTTGATAGTTCAGCATATCAATCACTAGAAGCTTTTGAAGAACTATTTGGTGATTTTTTGTTGCTTACTACTGTATTTGGGAAAGTCACATCTGTAGAGGTAGTAAAATTATTCTCAGATTTTGTAAAAAAGATTTTCTTCCAACCTAAAGATAATGTGTTAAGTAGGTTGGAGATATTGGATATAGAAGATTCGTATGGTGGTTCATGGGATGCAGTATGGGTTTTAGGTATGAATGAAGATGTGTTCCCATTTCCTCCTAATCAGAATCCATTCGTACCTTCTTCGATATTAAGATCTAGTAATATTTCTAGATTTACTCCAGAAGGTCAGTTGTTTTTTTCACAGAAGATATATAAATCTATTATAGAAGGTTCAGCTAAAATTATATTTAGCTATTCAGTAATTTTGGATTCTCAAAAATCATCTCTTTCATCCTTAATATCTCAAAATTATTATTTGATGGATGTTGTAAATTATAAAAAAAGAATCAATAAGGTTGATATTGAGTTTATTAATGATGAAAAAGGTCCTGTTTTAGATACTGAAAATATTAATAAAAATACTAGTGTTAATATTTTAGAGCTTCAGTCTCGTAACCCTTTATGGTCTTTTGTTAGATATAGATTAGGAGCTTGTCGATTAAAATCTTATAACGACTCTGATGATTATAACAGTAAGAGGGGAATTTTAATTCATTACACATTAGAAAAATTTTGGAGTTTAGCAAAAGATAAATCTTTTTTAGAAAAAACTTCTTCTGTGGACTTAGATATCTTATTGAATCAATGTATTTCTGAAATATATCAGAATGAATTAATTTTTTATGGTGAGGCATTATGTAAATTAGAGATGGAGAGAACATTTTATTTGTTAAAAAAAATGTTATCTATAGATATTCTCAGAAAAGATTTTGAGGTTATTTCTACAGAGAGTGAGTTTGTTTGGGAATATAAAAAATTATTTTTAAAAATTAGAGTAGATAGAATCGACCTTTTGTCAAATAAGAAAATAGCTGTTATAGACTATAAGACTGGTAAAACAATTTTTAGTCCTGAGAAAGATTGGAATAGAGAGCGACCTGTAAATTTACAGGTTCCTTTTTATTCTTTAGTTTGCAAGTCTTATTTTGATTTAGATATTAGTTCATTAATAATGATTTTTTTAAATTCTAAAGAGATTACAATTAAAGGAATATCTGATGTAGATGTAGGATTAAGCAATATTTATGTAATGCATAAGTTTGATGATAATCAATTATGGAAAAGTTTTATTTTAAACTTGCATAAAAAGATTCTTTTGATTGCTGAAGAGTATGTTAATGGTGAAGCATATAATAAATTTTCCTCTCCAGAAGATTCGATGTTTTGTGATGTTATGCCTTTTTTACGTTTAGGTTTAGATGAATTATAAAAATGTAAATTTATGTATACTAAAAAAAATATATTAATACAAGATGAAGATATTAGAATTGAGGCATTGAATCCTTGTGAGTCTTTTATTGTGCAAGCTCCTGCAGGTTCTGGTAAAACTGAATTATTGATAAATAGATTTTTATCCCTGTTATCAAAATCATCTAAACCAGAGGATGTAGTAGCTATTACATTTACTCGTAAGGCTGCATTTGAAATGAGAGCTCGTGTTTTACAAAAATTACAATTGGTGAAGAATTGTGATGAAATAAAACAAGATGATTTAAGTTGGAACCTATCTGTTGAGGTATTAAAAAGGGATCAAAAATTTGAGTGGAATATTCTAGAATATCCTTCTAGGTTAATAATAAAAACTTTTGATGCATTTTGCTCAAATTTGGTATCAAGTTTGCCTTGGTTATCCAGAATGGGAGGTATGCCAAATATTTCAGATGATATAAATTCTCATTATACTCATGCTGCTAAGTCCACATTGAGTTTAATAGAAAAGTATGATTTCATAAAAAGAACGTTGGTGAATCTAGATCTAGATATGAAGGGATCAATAGATTTAATAGCTGATTTGCTTAGTAAGAGGGATCAATGGCTACCGATCATGCGTCATGGTTTTAATAGGGACAAGTTAGAGGAGACTTTACGATTAACGGTAGAGCAAGACTTATTAAATCTTTTAAATGAAATGCCTTATGATTGGCAAAGTTTTATTAAAGAACCTATAAAAATTGCAGCAAATAATTTGGCTAAAATTAATTCTATTAATGTATTGTCTCCATTGTTAGATTGGGATCATTCTCTTACTAGCAAAGTTGAAGATTTACCTAAATGGAAAGCGATAGCTTCTTTGTTGCTTACATCAAAAAATACTTTACGTAATTCTAAATCTTTTAATAAAAAACTTGGTTTTTACTCTGGAAGTCTACATAAAGAAAAATTAATAAGATGGGTAGAATCGATAAATATTTCTAGTTCTTATTGGGTATCATTGTTAGCTGATATTAAACACGCTCCCAATATTTTTTTTACAGACTCTCAGTGGGATAGGCTTTCTGATCAATTAAATACTTTATGTTTATCAGCAGCAAATTTAATTTTGCGATTTAACGATTATTCCGAAGTGGATTTCATCGAAATAAATCAAAGAGCATTATGTGCGTTGGATAATAATAATGATATTAATGATATTTTGTTTAGGTTAGATTATCAAATTAGTCATATATTAATAGATGAATTCCAGGATACTAGTTTAATACATTTCAACATATTAGAGAAATTAACTTCTTCTTGGATTCCAGGTGATGGAAAGACTATATTCATGGTTGGTGATCCTATGCAATCAATATATAGTTTTAGAAAAGCAGATGTTGGTTTATTTTTGAGTGTTGTTAAAAATGGAATTGGTAATATTAAACCTAAATATCTAAAATTAAAAAATAACTTTCGTTCTCAATCAGGTATAGTTGATTGGGTAAACAATACTTTTGTGAATTTATTTCCTTTAAAAGATAGTTTAGATCTAGGAGGAATATCTTATAGCAAATCTATATCTTGTGTTCCAGGTATTCCTGGTGATGCTGTTGAATTTCATCCTGTATTAAGTGATGGTGGTGATGATGCACTAGCATATACAACTTTAAATATTATTGAAAAAACTTTAGCGTTACATGCAGGTAATAAACATCATATAGCTGTTTTAGTTAGGTCACGTAATCATCTTGGGTCATTAACAGAGTTAATGAAGAAGAAGTCTATTGCTTTTAATGCTGTTGATATAGTCCATTTATGCGATAAACCTGTAGTATCTGATTTAGTCCAGTTAATAAGAGCATTAAGTCATCCAGGAGATAGATTAGCTTGGCTATCAGTCTTAAGATCTCCATTCTGTGGCTTAACTCTAGATAGTATGTATAAGCTTTTTGGTGATGATCATAATACACCTATTCCTTCTTTGCTGTTTGATGTTTTAAATATTTTAGAAGAAAAGAATAATTCAATATATGATAAAACACCATCTTATGCCGAATTAAATCTTAGTCATTCAGAGTTTTTAAGGATATCTCAGGTTGCATTAGTATTATTATCTAATTATGGCCAGTCTAATAATTTTCCTATGGCTACTTTTGTGGAAGATGTATGGCAGAAATTAGGAGGGGCAAATGTTTATCAAGATAAAGATGCTAATAAAGATGCTAATAGCATTTTTGATTTAATTGATGAGCATTTTCCGTATGGTATATTAGATATAGATCAGTTTGAAGATAGAGTTAACAATTTATTCGCTTCATCTAATTCTAATAATATAGATCATTGTGTCGATATTATGACCATGCATAAATCAAAAGGCTTGCAGTTTGACACTGTAATACTTCATGGTTTACATCATTCTTCTAAAAATGATAGAGATCCTTTAATTAGGTTTGAGTCAAATTCAAATGGTGTTTTGTTTGCTCCAATAAATCCCAAATATAGTAACGACTCTGATTTAATTTCAGATTATTTAAAAAATAGAGCCAGAATTCGTAATTCTTATGAAATAGATCGCTTGATGTATGTGGCTTGTACAAGAGCCAAGAAGAAAATACACTTGGTGGCTAGTGTTAAATTGGATGAAAATGGTTTGTGTTCTAATCCTAACTCTGATAGTTTATTGGGTAGATTATGGAGTAATATTAGTACTGATGATTGTAAAAATTTAAATAAAGAGTTAGGTTTTACTAAAAAAAACAGTAATTCTAAACCTTTAAGTAGAATTTCATTGGATGGCTTATCTTTGATTCGTGAATCTACATGTCAAGATAATAGGAATATTATTGAGAATTTTTACGAAAAAAACAAAAGAGAGAAATATAGTTTATTGCATAATTGCGATGCGATTATGGGTACAGTAATGCATTTTTGGTTGCGGCGTATTGCAGAGGAAGGCTTGGATTTATGGAATATAGATTATTTACTAAAATATAATTATATAATAAGAAAACATTTAATAAGATCTGGAATACCAGTTTTTGATGTTGATAAGTATACTAATATTGTTGTGACAGCATTAAGT
This sequence comes from Candidatus Kinetoplastibacterium desouzaii TCC079E, assembly GCF_000340795.1. Lineage (NCBI taxonomy): Bacteria > Pseudomonadati > Pseudomonadota > Betaproteobacteria > Candidatus Kinetoplastidibacterium > Candidatus Kinetoplastidibacterium desouzai. Next base: position 150,708 of record NC_020294.1, read on the forward strand.
AATATGCTAATGGATGATAAGGGATTATGGCTTTTATCTAATTACAATAATTCTCGTAGAGAATGGTCGTTAGTAGATGATCATGGCCAAATATTTGTTTTAGATGTCGCTTTAGATCTTGGAGATAGTTGGTTAATTGTAGATTATAAATTATCGAAAATTCATGAGAATGAGGATATCAATAATTTTATTGTTAGAATAAAGGATACATATTCTAGTCAATTAAGAAAATATTGTGATGTTTTATATCATCTTGATAAGAAAAAAACCTATGCTGCAATATACTTGCCTTTGTATAAGATATGGATTGAGTTAGATTAAGTATTTATTTAATGCTTATTTTGTGTATTAAGAACTATATTTTTATAATATAGTTTTAGTTATTTGTTTACTCTGTTAGAATGGAAACTGGGCGGTATTTTTTTTGCATGATGATGTAATGAACCTGGTCAGATTGGGAACAAAGCAGCCATAATTGCAGATATTTCAGTGACAATAATCTTACCGCCTTATATATCAAAGAAATTTATTTAATTTTATAATTGTTCTCTCTTATGAGTTATTTGGCTTTAGCTAGAAAATGGCGTCCTAGGTTTTTTGAAGATGTTATGGGGCAAGATCATGTTGTAAAAGCCTTGGTAAATGCTTTAAATTCTAAGAGATTGCATCATGCTTGGTTGTTTTCTGGACCTAGGGGAGTAGGTAAAACTTCTATAGCTAGAATATTAGCTAAATCATTAAACTGCATAAATGGTATTACATCAAATCCTTGTGGCAAGTGTGATTCTTGTATTGGTATTGATGTTGGTGGAACATTAGATTATCTTGAGTTGGACGCAGCCTCAAATAGAGGTGTTGATGAGATGTCAATCCTTTTGGAACAGGCAAATTATACACCTGTCTCTGGTAGGTTTAAAGTATTTTTAATAGATGAAGTGCATATGTTAACTAACCATGCATTTAATTCTATGTTGAAAACATTAGAAGAGCCTCCAGAGCATGTAAAATTCATATTTGCCACTACTGATCTTCATAAGATTCCTATAACAGTACTCTCACGATGTTTATGTTTTAATTTGAGGAATATTTCAACTAGTTCGATTATTAGTCAATTAGTTAAAATTTTAGAATCAGAAAAAGTTATTTTTGAAACTTCAGCTTTGGATATTATATCAAGATTAGCTAATGGATCTATTAGGGATGCGTTGTCTTTATCTGATCAGGCTATATCTTATGGAAATAATTCAATTACAGAGGTTTCTTTAAGATTAATGCTTGGAATGGTTGATGTTATAAAGGTTGAGAATCTTCTAAGAAGTATTATGAATGACGACGCCAATTCTATAATAAAAATTGCTGATGATATTATTAACTCAGGGTTTTCTTATGAAGAATTTTTGTCTGATTTGGCTGTTTTATTATCTGAAGTAGCTATTTCTCAACAAATAACAGGTTATGAAAATAATGCTTCTCATAATAGTAGAAACATTTCTTTTTTTAAACATGAAATTTCTCAAGATTTATTGAATTTGTTGTATGCTGTCGTTGTAAATAGTTCTCAAGAGCTAGACAGAGCTCCTGATCACTACATTGGTTTTATTATGATTTGTTTGAGATTAGTGTCCTTATTCAAACAAGGAAATATTAGGTCAGATAATATTGTAAATCCTTCTGATAAACAATTAATAGATAATAACAAATCACATTATGACTTCGTAGATTTGAACGATATTAACGAGAGTAATAATTATCTTTGTATAGATCAAAGCTCTGATATAGATTGCAATTCATCAGTTAGTAATGATTTTGTGTTTGGATTTCAAGAATTATCCGTTGATAGATGGGTAACTCTTGTTAATAGGTTAACAGTTTATGGTTTTGCTCTGGAATTAGCGAAGCAAAGTGAATTCATAAAGGTTTTTGAAAACACCATTGTAATTAAAGTGGCTATTTCTACTTTAGCTAGTCAAGATAATATAGAACGTTTGCAAAATGCTTTGTGTGATTATTTTGGAGTTAATGTAAAATTAAATGTATTGGTCGGAGCTGATGTTAATAAGACAGCTTATGAGATATCAAAATCTTCTCTGGCCTATGAAAAAGATAAGTTAATAGAATTGGTAAAGAATGATGTTTTTGTGCAGGATTTAGTTGACGATTTAGATGGTGAAATCATTTCTAGTACAATCTCAAAGTTGGAATGATGTTTTTCAATGGGATTTTGAAGGTTTAATTAAAGGATAGTTTATAGTTATGAAGGGTCAAATTGCAGGTTTAATGCGGCAAGCTCAGCAAGTACAAGAAAATATGAAAAAAGTCCAGGATTCTTTGTCAGAAATAGAGGTTCAAGGATCTTCTGGTGGAGGTTTGGTGGAGGTTTGTATGAGTTGCAAACATGATGTAAAGAAAATAAAAATAGATCCAAGTTTGTTATCTGATGACAAAGATATGTTAGAAGATTTATTGATTGCAGCATTTAATGATGCTTTACGTAAGGCAGATAATTTATCTCAAGAAAAAGTTGCTTCTGTTACATCTGGTTTTCCTATGCCTCCGGGAATGAAATTTCCATTCTAGATTGCTTATTGTTCTTATTGTTTTTGATAGGATATTAATGGACGAATACCATTTTAATGAGCCAGAGCCATTGATTAATTTGATAAAGGCTTTGAAAAGATTACCTGGTATAGGTATTAGATCAGCCAGAAGAATAGCTTATCATTTAATGCAGTATGACTTGGATGGTGCTGGTTTTTTAAGCAAATCATTGTCCGATGCTGTTGCTAGTTTGAGACATTGTGTAAGTTGTAATGGTTTTTCTGAAACTGAGTTGTGTTTTACTTGTGCTAGTGATTTTAGAGACAAGCGTTTATTATGTATCGTGGAGAATCCATCTGATCAGAATAGTGTAGAATCAAGTCATGGTTATAAAGGTCTCTATTATGTACTTATGGGTAGAGTATCTCCACTAGATGGAGTTGGTCCTAAGGAATTAAATTTTCAGAAAATTTTTGATAGAGTGCATGCTGGTAATGTAGAAGAAGTTATTATAGCCACTGGTTTTACAGCAGAGGGGGAGACTACAGCACAGTTTTTGATTGATATGTTTTCTTCCGCTAATATAAAAACCAGTAGGTTGGCTAGAGGTGTTCCTGCTGGTAGTGAGCTAGAGTATATAGATGCAGGTACTATAGCTTGGGCTTTGATAGATCGTAAGATAATTAATTAGATGTTAATGTATGAACAAGTAGTTGCAAATTTCTACTTGTTCATATTTATTTATATATGCTCTTTTATTATGTTTTCTAGTGTGTTCGTATCTTTAATAAATGCTCTAATTCCTTCTGCTAGTTTTTCGCTGGCCATTACATCACTATTTAACATAAATCTAAATTCACTTTCTGTAATGTAATGTTTTTTTAATTCTTTTTTTTCATTATATTTTTTATTTAGTTTTGCTGGTGTATGACCAGGTGTTTTTTCTAATTCTTTTAATAATTCTGGGCTTATTGTTAGTAAATCACATCCTGACAAGGAAATTATTTGATTAATATTCCTAAAACTAGCACCCATGATTTCTGTTTCTATTCCTAATGATTTGTAGTAATTGTAAATTGCAACAACTGATTTAACTCCAGGATCATTCTCTCCTTTTTTGTTTTCTTCATTCCATTCTGCCCCTTCATTTTTTTTATGCCAGTCATATATTCTTCCAACAAATGGTGATATTAGTTTTACATTAGCTTGAGCACATGCCATAGCTTGTGTCAAAGAAAACAATAAAGTTAAATTACAATGGATTCCTTCCATTTCCAGTGTTTTTGCTGCTTGTATTCCTTCCCATGTTGCTGCAATCTTTATTAGCACTCTTTTTCTATCTATCCCACTTGATTCGTATTGGTTTATTAAGAATCTGGCTTTTTCTATTGTTGCTTTTGTGTCGAAAGATAGTCTTGCGTCTACTTCTGTCGAAACTCTTCCAGGTATTATTTTTAAGATTTCTTTACCAAATTCTACGGTTATTTTGTCGGTTATGTCCGATAGTGAGATGTTTTTATTGTTTTTTATTATATTGGTTAATAGATGGTTGTATTCTTTTTGTTGTGCTGCCTTTAATATAAGAGAAGGGTTTGTAGTTGCATCAGTTGGTTTTAAGTTTTTAATGCTTTCAAAACTTCCAGTGTCTGCTACTACTGTTGTATATTTTCTTAGTGATTCAAGTTGGTTCATAACAATAAATTTTTAAAAGTGGTTTTTAGATTGAAATTAGAATAATATATAATAATATTAGATTAGAGTTGTTATTTTTATAAACATAAAGTGAATGTACAATAGTAATAGCTGATTGTCGATACTAAAATACTAAGGTTTATCGTGTTCTCTCAACTTTTTAAAGATAGAAATGAATTATCCCCTGCAATATTAGCTTTGTCTGGTGGGGAGATATTTAAAGGTTTGTCTATAGGTGCTCCTGGATATACTGTAGCAGAAGTCGTATTTAATACTTCAATGACTGGATATCAAGAAATTCTCACTGATCCAAGTTATACTGGTCAGATAGTTACTTTAACCTATCCTCATATAGGTAATACAGGAGTAAACAATGAAGACATAGAGTCAAATAAGATACATGTTTCTGGATTAATTATCCGTAATTGTACAAGTGTATTTTCCAATTTTAGAGCCAAATGTTCTCTACCTACATACTTAAAGGATAATGGTATTGTTGCTATTTCTGATATTGATACTAGGAAACTAACCCGTATTTTGAGAGAATCAGGTTCTCAGGGAGCTTGTATCCTTGTAGGAGATGATTCTAAAAAGGCTATTGAATTAGCTAGAGGTTTTTCTGGAATGTCTGGTCAAGATTTAGCGCAAGTTGTTTCTAGACCTAATGTAGAAACTTGGTCAGAGGGAATTTGGAATTTAGGAGAAGGATTTTCTAAACCTAAGACTTCGAAGTTTCATGTTGTGGCATATGATTTTGGTGTTAAAAGCAACATTTTACGTCTTTTAGTAGATCGTGGTTGTGATGTAACCATAGTTCCAGCAAAAACATCGGCAAACGATGTTATGAAATTAAATCCTGATGGAGTTTTTTTATCAAATGGTCCGGGAGATCCTGAACCATGTGATTATGCAATAACAGCTGTTAAATTCTTTTTGGAAAACAAGATACCACTGTTTGGTATTTGTTTGGGTCATCAGTTGATGGGATTAGCAGTAGGGGCTAGAACAGTTAAGATGAAAACTGGTCATCATGGAGCGAATCATCCTGTTCAAGATTTACAATCTAGAAAGGTATTTATTACTAGTCAAAATCATGGATTTGCTGTGGATGCTGCCTCTCTTCCAGAGAATGCTAGAGTGACTCATGTGTCTTTGTTTGATGGTTCTTTACAAGGTTTTGAGTTAATAGATCGTCCAGCTTTCTGTTTCCAGGGTCATCCTGAAGCTAGTCCAGGGCCAGTAGATATTACTGTTTTATTCGATAAGTTTATTAGCCTAATGTGCTTAAAAAAATAAAGGTTGCAAAATGCCGAAGCGTACAGACCTAAAAAGTATTCTTATTATTGGAGCTGGTCCTATAGTTATAGGCCAAGCTTGTGAGTTTGACTATTCTGGAGCTCAAGCTTGTAAAGCTCTTAAGTCAGAAGGTTTTAGAACTATTTTAGTTAATAGTAATCCAGCCACTATAATGACTGATCCAGAGACTGCAGATGTTACATATATAGAGCCTATAAATTGGCAAGCTGTAGAAAAAATTATAGAAAAAGAAAGACCTGATGCTTTGTTGCCTACAATGGGTGGACAAACCGCATTAAATTGTGCATTGGATTTATCTAGCCATGGTGTTTTGGATAAATATAATGTCGAGTTGATTGGAGCTAATGCAAAAGCCATTGAAAAGGCTGAGGATAGGAATAAGTTTAAGAAGGCTATGACAGATATAGGTTTAGAATCAGCTAAGTCTGGTTTAGCTCATAGCATGAAAGAAGCATGGGAAGTTCAACAAAGTATAGCTGCTAATTCAGAAGTATCTGGTTTTCCTGTAGTTATCCGCCCAAGTTTTACTATGGGTGGTTCTGGTGGTGGTATTGCTTATAATGCGGATGAATTTGAAGAAATTTGTACTAGAGGGTTAGAGGCATCTCCAACAAAAGAGCTTTTGATTGAGGAATCTCTATTGGGTTGGAAAGAGTTTGAAATGGAGGTTATAAGGGACAAAGCAGATAATTGCATTATAATTTGTTCTATAGAAAATTTAGATCCTATGGGAGTCCATACTGGAGACTCTATTACAGTTGCTCCGGCTCAAACATTGACTGATAGAGAATATCAGATTATGCGTAGTGCTTCTATCGCTGTTCTGCGTGAGATAGGAGTTGATACTGGTGGTTCTAATGTGCAGTTTGCTGTAAATCCTGATACAGGACGTATGGTTGTCATAGAGATGAACCCAAGAGTTTCAAGGTCATCTGCATTAGCATCCAAAGCTACTGGGTTTCCTATTGCAAAAGTTGCTGCTTTGTTAGCAGTTGGTTTTACTTTAGACGAATTAAAGAATGATATTACCGGTGGCCTAACTCCTGCTTCATTTGAACCTTCTATTGATTATGTTGTTACAAAGGTACCACGTTTTGCTTTTGAAAAATTTCCTACTGCTGACTCTCGTTTAACAACACAAATGAAATCTGTTGGTGAGGTTATGGCTATAGGTAGAACTTTTCAAGAGTCTTTTCAAAAGGCTCTTAGGGGGTTGGAGGTTGGAGTTGACGGATTAAATCAAAAGACCGTTGACCGTGAAACCTTACAGGTTGAGTTGGGAGAACCTGGGCCTGAAAGAATATGGTATGTGGCAGATGCTTTTGCGCAAGGTTGGTCAGTTGAAGAGGTTCATTCTATTACTAAAATAGATTCTTGGTTCTTGGATCAGATAAAGAATATTGTTGATATTGAATTGTCTCTAGAAACTTATAATTTATCTAATTTGGATCATAGCACATTGCTTGAATTAAAGCGTCGTGGTTTCTCGGATACAAGAATAGGCTTTTTATTGGATGCATCAGAGTCTGAGATAAGAAAGTTGCGCCACCAGTTTGGAATAAGACCTGTGTATAAAAGAGTAGATACTTGTGCGGCAGAGTTTTCAACTCGCACTGCATATATGTATTCTACATATGAAGATGAGTGTGAGTCACATCCATCTGATGATAAGAAGAAAGTTGTTATTTTGGGTGGTGGTCCAAATAGAATTGGCCAGGGAATTGAGTTTGATTATTGTTGTGTTCATGCCTCTTTGGCTTTAAAAGAGGATGGTTATGAAACAATAATGATTAATTGTAATCCAGAGACTGTTTCCACAGATTATGATACATCTGATAGACTGTATTTTGAGCCATTGACATTAGAGAATGTTTTAGAAATAGTTTATAAAGAAAATCCAATTGGTGTAATAGTTCATTACGGAGGTCAAACTCCTTTAAAATTAGCAAAGTCTTTGGAAGCTAATGGTGTTCCTATAATAGGCACAAGTCCAGAATCTATAGACATAGCAGAAGATAGAGAAAGATTTCAGAAGCTTTTAAATAAAATAAATTTACGTCAACCTCCTAATCGTACAGCTAGAACTGAGTCTGAGGCATTAGCTCTTGCTATCGAAATAGGATATCCTTTGGTCGTTCGTCCTAGTTATGTATTAGGCGGTAGAGCTATGGAAATAGTTCATGAGCAGAATGATCTTGAACGATATATGAGAGAAGCTGTTAAGGTAAGTAATGATTCTCCTGTATTGTTGGATAGATTTTTAAATAATGCTACTGAAGTGGATGTTGATTGTATATCAGATGGTATTGATTCATTTATAGGTGGGGTAATGGAGCATATAGAGCAAGCTGGCGTCCATTCTGGTGATTCTGCTTGTAGTTTGCCTCATTATTCTCTATCAGATGAGATAGTTTCTGATATAAAGAATCAAACTAATTTGATAGCAAAATCTTTAAATGTTAAAGGGTTGATGAACATTCAGTTTGCTGTGCAGGATGGAGATGTGTACGTATTAGAGGTAAATCCTAGAGCTTCTCGTACTGTTCCCTATGTTTCAAAATCTACTGGTTTGCAGTTAGCCAAAATTGCAGCAAGAGTTATGGTTGGTCAAAGCTTATCTTCACAAGGGATAAAGAAAGAGATTATTCCTAGTTATTTTTCTGTTAAGGAATCTGTATTTCCTTTTGTTAAATTTCCTGGAGTGGATACAATTCTTGGTCCTGAAATGAAATCAACAGGTGAAGTAATGGGTGTTGGTAGAAGTTTTGGTGAGGCTTTTGTGAAGGCTCAAATGGGAGCTGGAGTTAAATTACCTGAATCTGGATTGGTTTTTATTAGTGTTAAAGAACAAGATAAGAACCTTGCTGTGGAGATTGCTAAGGGATTACATGATTTAGGATTCAAGATTATAGCAACTAGAGGAACAGCAAAGAAAATAAGTGAAGTTGGCCTCCCTGTTCAAATTGTTAATAAGGTTAATGAAGGTCGCCCTCATATAGTTGATATGATTAAGAACGGTGATATTTCTTTGGTTATTAATACAGTTGAAGAGAGAAGAAATGCTATTATTGATTCTCGTACAATAAGAGTTCAGTCACTAGCAAATCGTGTTACTTGTTTTACAACAATTGCTGGAGCTCGTGCTGCTGTAGAAGGAATGCAGTATTTGAGAAAAGGACTTGGATTGCAAGTTTATTCTTTACAGGAGTTACATGCTTCTTTAAAACACTAGTTTTTTATACTTTAGTGTTTGCTGATAGTTTAAATTGCATTTTGAGTTATTTTTTTATTTAGTAAAATTATTAAAAACCCCGATTCTGTTATGAGTCGGGGTTTTGTATTTATAATTGAATCGTGTTTGTAAGTATTTTTATAGGAGGCAAATTATGGCTGTTATTCCACTTACTATTAAGGGAGCAGAATCTTTACGTAAAGAACTACATCAATTAAAGACTGAAGAAAGGCCTTCGGTGATTAATGCTATAGCAGAAGCTCGTTCTCATGGAGACCTTTCTGAAAATGCTGAATATGATGCTGCTAGAGAACGTCAAGGATTTATTGAAAGTAGAATTGCTAATTTGGAAAGTATTCTGTCTAATGCTCAATTGATAGATCCTAAAAGCATACTTTCTGAAGGAAAGGTTGTGTTTGGTGCTACTGTTAATATAGAAGATTTAAATTCTAAAGAAAAATATTCATACCAAATAGTTGGAGATGCTGAGGCTGATATTAAACTAAATCTAATATCTATTTCTAGTCCTATGGCCAGAGCTATGATTGGCAAGGAAGAAGGTGATATTATTGAGGTTAGAGCTCCATCAGGGAATTATGAGTACGAAATTATAGAAATAAGTTATATATAATTTAATACTTTTTTATGAGTTTATTATACGTCTATAGTTACTTAGAAGAATATTTCTGTTGTAGAAAAATTCTTCTAAGTAATATTGTTTGTTTTTTGGTTCTAAATTTCACTATTGTGTTTATATATAACTACGATTTTGCCAATTTGTTGTATTAATTGACAGTTCGTTTTTTCACATATGTTTTTTATGATATCTTGACGTTCTTGCTTTTCTTTAGTATTTATTTTTATTTTTATAAGTTTATGTGCTTTTAGTGCTGTAATAATTTCTTTTAGAACTTGTTCTGTAAAACCTTTGTTTCCTATCATAACTACAGGTTCAAGTTTATGAGCTATGGATTTGCAAATATTTAATTTAGTATAATCAGGATTTGTATGCATATGTTTGGAATTTTATAATAATGGCAAAAGATAAATCAACTAAAATATGGATTAAACATCATATTGAAGATCCTTATGTAAAACTAGCGCATCAAAAAGGATATCGCGCTAGAGCTGCTTTTAAGTTAATAGAACTATTAGACTCCGAAAAAATTAATTTTAAGAATAAGAAAATTGTTATCGATCTTGGTTCATCTCCTGGTAGTTGGTCTCAAGTTATGAGAGAAAGAATGATTTTACCAGATGGAAGCATGAATGGAAAAATTATTGCTTTGGATATGTTACCTATGGAGCCAATTTCAGGGGTAGATTTTATACAAGGAGACTTTAGAGATTATGATACTATAGAAAAATTAAAGAAATATATATCTAATCAGTCGGTAGATATTGTAATTTCTGATATGGCCCCCAACTTAACAGGTATAGCTAGTGCAGATAGCGCTAGAGTACAGCATGTTTGTGAATTAGCAATGGAATTTTCTGTTTCTCATCTGAAAAACAATGGAGTGATGATAGTGAAGGCTTTCCATGGAGCTGGTTTTTCACAAATTGTGTTTTTATATAAGAAATTTTTTAAAAGTGTTGTAGAAATTAAACCTCGAGCTTCTCGAGCTAATTCATCAGAAACTTTTTTAATAGCTAGAGAGCTTAAGCAAAGATTATTAGATTTTTAGTTTTTTAATAACTGAAAATAATGTTAATGTTTGTTCTGAATATTATTATTATTTTGAATGTTGTTATGTTTGATAATATAATGTGGTCTGATTTTACTATCTCTAGTAAAATCAGTTTTTAACTTTTTGTTGTTTTATATTAACCCCTTAAATGGGTTAAATGTATCCAATTTTCATAATTGTAAGCAGGAGCTCGACTTTGAATAGTTCTTTTTCAAAAGTTGCAGTTTGGATAGGGATTGCCCTAGCACTTTTTACTGTGTTTAGACATTTTGATGGACGTAGTAGATTCCAAGATAATTATACCTATACGCATTTTATGGATGATGTTAGATCAGGCCATATAAAGAAAGTAGAGGTTCAGGGAGATGTTTTGCGTGTTTTATCCGATAACGGATATGTTCATTCTTTAGTCTCTCCAGGTGATTTATGGATGGTTTCTGATTTGTTAAAAAACAATGTTCAGGTTGTTGCTAAACCTAGAGAAGAGCCATCTTTTTTAGCTAGTGTTTTTGTTTCATGGTTTCCTATGTTACTTCTAATAGGAGTATGGGTGTTTTTTATGAGACAAATGCAAGGTGGAGGTCGAGGTGGAGCTTTTAGTTTTGGGAAATCAAGAGCTAAGATGTTGGATGATGCCACCAACAAAACTACTTTTGCTGATGTTGCAGGATGTGATGAAGCAAAGGAGGAAGTGCAGGAGTTAGTTGATTTCTTAAAAGATCCTACTAAATTCCAAAAACTTGGAGGAAGAATTCCGAGAGGTATATTGATGGTTGGCTCTCCAGGTACTGGAAAAACTTTATTGGCTAGAGCAATAGCAGGAGAAGCAAAAGTTCCTTTTTTTAGTATTTCTGGTTCTGATTTTGTTGAGATGTTTGTTGGTGTTGGTGCTTCAAGAGTAAGAGACATGTTTGAAAATGCCAAGAAATATTCTCCTTGTATAATTTTTATTGATGAGATTGATGCGGTAGGAAGACAAAGAGGTGCTGGTGTAGGAGGAGGAAATGATGAGCGAGAACAAACTCTTAATCAGATGCTAGTAGAAATGGATGGTTTTGAAGCAGGTCAGGGAGTTGTTGTCATTGCTGCAACTAATAGACCTGATGTTTTGGATCCTGCATTACTTAGACCTGGTCGTTTTGATAGACAGGTTGTTGTTCCTTTGCCTGATATCAAAGGTAGAGAGCAAATATTAAAGGTACATATGGGTAAAGTTCCATTATCTGACGATGTTGATCCTTCTATATTAGCACGTGGCACTCCTGGATTCTCAGGGGCAGATTTATCTAATCTTGTTAATGAATCAGCATTATTTGCCGCAAGAAGAAATGCAAAGAAAGTAGAGATGTTTGATTTTGAGAAAGCAAAAGATAAGATAATGATGGGTGCTGAAAGGCTTTCTATGGTTATGCCAGAAGAAGAGCGACGTAATACAGCCTATCATGAATCTGGTCATGTTGTTGTAGCAAAGATGTTACCTAAAACTGATCCTGTTCATAAAGTTACGATAATACCTAGAGGTTTAGCTTTGGGTGTTACTATGCAACTACCTGATAGAGATCGTTATAGTATGGATAAAGAACGTTTGCTAAATACTATTTCTGTTTTGTTTGGTGGTCGTATTGCTGAAGAAATTTTTATGAATCAAATGACAACTGGGGCTTCTAATGATTTTGAAAAAGCAACTTCTATTGCAAGAGATATAGTTACACGATATGGAATGACTAAAGAATTGGGTCCGATGATATACGCTGATAATGAAAGTGAAGTATTTCTTGGTCGTAGTGTTACTAAAACAATACACGTTTCAGAGGCTACTATGCAGAAGGTTGATAATGAAATAAGAACAATTATTGATGATCAATATAACGTGGCAAGAAATATTATTGAATCTAATCGCGATATTATAGAGAATATGGCTGAGTCTTTATTGAAGCTAGAAACTTTAAACTCTGATCAGATTGATGACATTATTTCTAGAAAGCATTTATCTATTAATGATTAAAAAAGAATTATTTTATTAAAACATCTTTAAATATGATTCATAAAACTCTTCAATGTGGTCGTTTTAATCTTGATTGGTCATCTCCAGTAATTATGGGCATATTAAATCTTACTCCTGATTCATTTTCAGATGGTGGTAGTTATACTTCTATTAGTACAGCATTACATCAGGCAGAGAGAATGATTAATGAAGGTGTTGATGTAATAGATATAGGGGCAGAGTCTACTAGACCATCATCTATATTTGTTCCTGCAGATGAGGAATTAAAAAGATTGTTACCTGTTGTTGAAGTTTTAATGGATTATAATATTCCTATATCTATAGATACATATAAGCCAGAAGTTATGCAAGTTATGTTAGATATGGGGGTTGATTTAATAAATGATGTTCATGGTTTTATGAATCCATGTTCAATGGAGATTGTTTCTTCCTATAATTGTGCTCTTTGTGTTATGCATATGAAAGAACATATAGGCAATACTACACACCCTGATCTTATAGATTCAAAGAGCATTGTTGTTGATGTATGCGATTTTTTTGATAACCAGGTTAATAGGTTAGTAAATAACAATATAAATTCAGATAGATTGATTTTAGATCCTGGGTTCGGTTTTGGTAAAAGTGTAAAACAAAATTATTTTTTAATAAACAAATTGGCAGATATACGGTATAAAAATCTTCCTATTTTAGTAGGACTTTCTAGAAAATCAATGATTGGTAATATTACAGGTAATAATACGTCTAATCGCTTAATTGGGAGTATTGCTGCTATGTTATCTGCTGTGACAAATGGTGCTAATTTTGTAAGGGTTCATGATGTTGCTTCAACTGTTGAGGCCCTTAAGATATGGGCTGCTGTAAATCAGGATTTTTAATTTTATGCGAAGTAAAAATTATTTTGGTACTGATGGTATCAGAGGATTGGTAGGTACATTACCAATTAATATTGATTTTGCATTTAAATTGGGTTTTGCAACTGGAACTGTTTTTATTGAAAGATATGGATATTCAAAAAATAAAACTATCGTTATAGGTAGAGACACTAGAATATCAGGTTGCATGTTGCAGTCTGCAGTTGTTTCAGGTTTGTTGGCTTCAGGTGTAAATGTTTTAAATGCCAGCATAGATCCTATGCCAACTTCTTCTATTGCTTTTTTAGTTAAGGATTTAGATGCTTTAGGGGGAGTTGTTGTGAGTGCTTCTCATAACCCTTATTATTATAATGGTTTCAAATTTTTCGATTCAAGTGGCTTTAAATTATCTGAAGATATTGAGTTAGAGATAGAAGAAAGAATAAATCATAATATTTGTTATGATGGAAGCAATTTTGGTCAGTTTATTTTTGCAAATGATTCTGAAGACAGTTATATAAATTTTTGTAAAAAAACATTTCCTGGGGAATTAACGCTTAGTGGGTTGAAAATTGCATTGGATACAGCGAATGGTGCGGCTTATAAAATAGCTCCTCGCGTTTTTCAGGAATTAGGAGCTGAGATTTATTCTATAGGGATTACACCTAATGGACTCAATATTAATGATGGAGTTGGTTCGTTATCTACTGAATTGTTATTAAAAAGTATAAAAGAGAATAAATGTCATTTAGGTATTGCTCTTGATGGAGATGCAGATCGTATAATTATTATAGATTCTCTTGGTAATCAATTTAATGGTGATGAATTACTTTACATTATCATAAAAGATCATATGTTATTTAATAAAATTGATGGTGTTGTTGGTACTCATATGACTAATTATGGTTTTGAGTTTCAAATGGGAAAATTAGGAATTCCTTTTTGTAGATCTGATGTGGGTGATCGTTTTGTTTCGGAAGAATTACGAAAAAGAGGATGGTTATATGGCGGTGAGAACTCTGGTCATTTGCTTTGTTTAGGTTTTCACTCTACAGGAGATGGAATAGTTGCTGCGTTGCAGGTGTTAGCTGCTATAGTACGTAGCGGGCATGATATATCATATTTATTGAAAGATTTAAATATGTACGTTCAAAAAATTGTGAATATACCTTGGGATAGTTCTTGCAATTGGGATGATAATTCATCTATGAAAGAAGCCTTTTCTTTTGTAAAACAGAAATTATTAGGTAGGGGTCGTGTATTAATAAGAAAATCTGGTACAGAACCAGTAATGCGTTTGATGGTAGAGGCTGAGGATTCTTGTGTTGTGGATCATTATATTAATACTATTATTTCTTCTATATAGTAAATATCTGTCAATCTTATTTTCTTTGATGTCTGTCAATTTAGAGATTACTGTCTGCTGATTAAATTTTTTATAGTGTGTTTATGGTAAAACATTTTTCTAAAGATTCTTTGTTTTTAAATAGAGATCTTTCATTTTTAAGTTTTAATGAGCGTGTTCTTGATATTGCAGAAAAATCCAATATTCCCTTGCTAGAAAGACTAAGATATATTTGTATAGTAAGTTTGAATTTAGATGAGTTTTTTGAAATAAGAGTTGCTAGTTTAAAAGAGCAACGTCGTTTACAGCCAGATTTAGAAAGTAAGGATGGTTTAATATTATTTGAGGATTTTTATAAAATACAAGCATTTACTCATTCTATAGTAAATAGACAGTATGATCTTTTGAACAATTCTATTATTCCAGAATTATTATCTAATCACATTTTTATATCTAATGAGAGCGAATGGGATGAATCTCAATTTGAATGGGCAAGAAGTTTTTTTACTAAAGATGTGATGCCATTGTTAACACCTATTGGTTTGGATCCAGCTCATCCTTTCCCAATGGTTTATAACAAGAGTTTAAATTTTATAGTTTCACTATCAGGGGTTGATGCTTTTGGTAGACAAGCATCTATAGCTGTTGTTCAAACACCAAGAACATTACCTAAATTAATAAGAATGCCATTGGAATTGTCTAAAAATAGATATAGTTATGTTCTCTTAACAACTTTACTTAAAGCTTTTGTCGGTGATTTGTTTCCAGGTTTGGTAATAAAAGGTTGCTATCAATGGCGCGTTACTAGAAATAGTAATTTGTTCGTTGATGAAGAGGAGGTTAGTAATTTAAGATTGGCTTTACAAGGAGAGTTATCTCAGCGTCATTTTGGTGCTGCTGTTAGATTAGAAATAGATGAGTTTATTCCAAATTCTTTAGAGTGTTTTTTACAGAAAGAATTTTCTTTGTCAGACTACGATATCTATAAAGTTAATGGCCCTATTAATTTGTCTAGATTTATGCAAATTTGTGATTCTAAAGAGCTGCATCATTTATCTTTCAAACCATATTATCCCTCGATTCCTACTCCTTTTAGATCATCTAAAGATAAACCATCTATTTTATTTGATTTTTTAAAGAAACAAGATATTTTATTACATCATCCTTATCAGTCATTTCAACCGGTCATTGATTTTTTAACTGCCGCTTCTTTAGATCCGGATGTTGTTGCTATTAAGCAAACTATTTATCGCACTGGAGAAGATTCAGAGCTGATGAAAATTCTTTTATTGGCCGCTAAAAATGGGAAAGAAGTTACGGTTGTTGTGGAGTTAATGGCTCGTTTTGATGAACAGACAAATATTAATTGGGCTTCTAAATTAGAAGAAGTTGGAGCTCATGTCGTATACGGAGTAGTTTCTTATAAAACACACGCTAAGATGGCCTTGGTTTTACGTAGAGAGAAAGGGGTTCTAAAGAGATATGTTCATTTAAGTACAGGCAATTATCATACTCGCACATCAAATTTATATACAGATTTTGGTGTTCTTACTTCAGACTTTTCTTTAAGTGAAGATATTGATAAGATTTTCTCCCAGTTAACTGGGTTGGGCGCTCGTCTTTCTATGAAATCTATGTTGTATTCTCCTTTTACATTACATGAAGCGATGATTTCTATGATTAGAAAAGAGACTGATATATCTTTAAAAGGAAAAAAATCTAGAATAATAGCTAAAATGAATTCCTTATTAGAGCCAGAAATTATTAAAGAGTTATATATTGCTAGTGAATCTGGTGTCCAAATAGATTTAATTGTTAGAGGTGTATGTGCTTTAAGGGCTGGAGTTCCTGGTTTATCTGAAAATATAAGGGTTCGTTCAATTTTAGGAAGGTTTTTAGAGCATTCAAGAGTCTTTTATTTTTATTCAGATGGAGAGGAAAAATTGTTTTTATCATCTGCAGATTGGATGGGTAGGAATTTTTTTAGAAGAGTAGAAATAGCTTTTCCTATAGTAAATGAAAGTATAAAAAAAAGAATTTTTGAAGAAGCATTTACTTATGCTTTAAGAGATAATCAATTTGCCTGGGATCAGTATGATGGGAAATATATAAAACACATTAACGATAATACCGAATTAGATTTCAGTTCTCAGAATTATCTTATGGATATTTTTAAATCATAATTTTTTATAAATTTGACTTTTTATTTTAATATGGTTAATATACTCAAATAGTTAATATATTTTTCGGGGCGTAGCGCAGCCTGGTAGCGCATCTGCTTTGGGAGCAGAGGGTCGTGAGTTCGAATCCCACCGCCCCGACCATTTATTAAAATAAAGATTCAAAATTTTCCCCGTTTTGATCTTTAGTTGATATTATAAGATTTTTTGTTTTTGGCCATTTTATGTTAACTTTTTTATCGTTCCACAAAAGACATTTTTCTAGTTTAGGGTAATAAAACTGAGTTGTTTTATAAAAAATTCTAGCATAGTTAGAAAGAACTAAGAATCCATGAGCAAATCCCTCTGGAACCCATAATTGATAATTGTTCTGAGAGTCTAATATTACACTTGTCCATTTGCCAAAAGTGCTAGATTTTCTTCTTATGTCAATAATAACGTCAAAAATTTTACCATCAATTACTTGAATTAATTTAGATTGAGGTTTGTCTTCTTGGAAATGCATTCCTCTTAATACGTTCTTTCTTGAAAAAGAAATATTATCTTGTACAAAATAGTGCTCTGCTTCTAAAGCAGAATTGAATCTTTGTAAATTAAAACTCTCAAAAAAATAACCTCTATTGTCTATAAACATTTTAGGTTTGATAATTAGAGCATCTGAGATAGGTAATTTCTTAATAATCATTTTTGTCTTGTTGTTTTATTTTTATTTCTTCAATTGTTTCATAAATACATTTATTAATATTTGGAAGAAAACAATGTTTTTGTATTATTTCATTGGCTTTTAAAGCAGAATTTCTAGGTCTTTGTGTTTTGTCATCGTAATTTAAATATTTTATCGGTATTATTTTATTGCATTTTATTTTAATTGTTTTTGATTCATTCTTTATTTTAGTTAAGAAAGATTTAGCTAAGCTATATCTGCTCATTATATTATTTATGCTTATATGATATAAGTGGGCGCCATTTTTTTTATGTTTATATAATTCTAATATTAATTTTGTGCTGATTGAAGCAACTTCATTTGCTGATAATGGTGATCCATATTGATCACTTGTTATTCTTAAAGTTTGTTTGTATTGAGCTTGATCTAAAATTTTAAGTAAAAAATTATTACCTTGTGAGGAAAATAGCCAACTTATTCTGAAAATTAATGAGTTGCAATTTTTTTGAAGAATATATAAATCTGATGCTAATTTTGAATGACCATAAATGTTTAAAGGGTTTGTTGGGTCTGTTTCAGTGTATGGTTGGTTTTTTTTTCCATCAAAAACATAGTCTGTTGAAAATTGAACCAATAATGATTTTGTTAACAAGCTATATTTAACTAAAGTTTTAATTAGAATGTAATTTATTCTAAATGTTAATTCTATATTTTTCTCTGCCTGGTCTACATTGGTGTATGCAGCAGAATTTATTATTATATCTGGCTTTATGGTTAACAGTTTATAGAATACAGATTCTGTATACAAAAGATCTATAGTTTGTCTATCCCAACATATTAAAGATATGTATTTTATTTCTGTTAGTTGTTTATATATTTTTTGTCCGAGTTGACCTTTTTGACCAATAAGTAAAATTTTCATTATTTTAAAACTTTTTTTCTTGTTTTTTATTTAGATACCAATATATAGTTTTTCGCATTCCTGATTCTAAACTTTCTATAGGTATCCATTTAGTATGTTTTATTATTTTATTTGCGTTTATAGAGTATCTTACATCATGCCCAGGTCTATCATGTATAAATTTAATTTGATTTTTGTAATTATCTCCGCATTGTTTGGGTGATAATTCATCAAGAATATCACATATAAATATAGCAAGTTTTATGTTTGTGACCTCATTATTATTTCCAATATTATAGCTTTCCCCAGGAGTTCCGTATTTAATAAGTTCAATGAGAGCATTACAGTGGTCCTTAACATATATCCAATCTCTAATTTGTTCACCATTTCCATATATTGGAATGTATTGATTGTTAATTGCGGAGTTAATAACATTGGGAATGAATTTTTCTACAAATTGATAAGGACCATAGTTATTTGTGCAAATAGTTAATATTGTTGGAAATCCATATGTGGTAAAGAATGCTTGTGCAATATGATTTGCTGATGCTTTGCTTGCAGAATACGGATTGTTTGTTTTATATGGGCTATTTTCTGTAAAGGGAGCGTCTGTTTTTTTTAGAGAGCCATAAATTTCATCTGTTGATATTTGTATAAATTTAAATGATGAACGGCATTGCATGTTCAAGCTGTTCCAATACTCCTTAGAGATATTTATTAAATTAAAAAAAGAAACTACATTATTTTTTATAAATATATTAGGATTTTTTATTGAAGTGTCGACATGTGTTTCAGCTGCAAAGTTAATAATAGTAGTAGGTTTATATATCTTCAATAAATTCTTTACTAGATGCTCATTACCTATGTCTCCTTTTATAAACTCATAATTGTATTTGTTAGTAAATTGAGAGATTTTTTCTATGTTTGCAGCATAATTAAGACTATCTAAGTTTATTACTTTTTCTGTAGATAAGGAAAACCAAGATTCTATAAAATTTGAGCCTATGAAACCAGCTCCTCCAGTTACAAGTATAGTCATTTTATTGATAAATTTGTTTGATATAAAAATTAATTATATAAGAAAATAAATAAATTTTTATTTATTAAAACCTAAAATTAATTTTTAGCACTATCTTTTGAATTTTTATTTTGGTAAAATCTAAGTTGATCTTTTAATAATACTTTAGTAAGTTTAACTTTTATTAAAAACCATAGCGGTAGTAGCTCAGTTGGATAGAGCACGAGCCTTCTAAGCTCGGGGTCGGGGGTTCGAATCCCTCCTACCGCGCCAAGTTTTTTTGAGTTGGTTGTAGTAAATTTGTACTTATATGGTTAATTATCATACATAATGTTTTTGTTATCTCTAGATTAGATGATGTGTGATATACTAACAACTAAAGCATTATGCAAAGGTGGCTGTAGCTCAGTTGGTAGAGTCCCGGATTGTGATTCCGGTTGTCGTGGGTTCGAGCCCCATCAGCCACCCCATTAATTTAGTCTGTAATTTAAAAATTATCTTAAAATTTTTAGTTCATTAAATTATAGTAATCATAATATTTTCAATATATGGATTAAATAAACCGTTATTTTTTTATTTGGTTTTGTCTTTTAACCCATTTGTCTAATTAGAAACATTTTGGAGCCCTTGATTATGGCGTCCCACGTAAATGCTACTTTTGGGGGAAGTATAGTAGCTTTAATTACCCCTATGTCTTCTGATGGTGATTTTGATTATCAAGCTTATCGTGCTTTAATTGATTGGCATATATCAGAAGGAACTGATGCCTTAGTTGTTGTTGGAACAACTGGAGAATCACCTTCTGTATCTCTTGAAGAGCACGCTGAATTAATCAAAGTAGCAGTAGAGCATTCTAATAATCGTATACCTGTAATTGCTGGTGTTGGTGCTAACTCTACTAGTGAAGCTATTTATTTAACAAAACATGCTAAGATGGTTGGTGCTCATGCTGGTTTATCAGTAGTTCCTTACTATAATAAACCTTCTCAAGAAGGTATATATAGGCATTTTAAAAAAATTGTTGAATCAGTTGATTTGCCTATAATACTTTATAATGTTCCAGGAAGAACTGTAGCTGATATTACGAATGAAACAGCTCTTAGGCTTGCAGAAATACCTGGTATAATAGGTATTAAAGATGCTACTGGTGATATTGCAAGAGGTGTTTTACTAATTAGAGAGGCTCCAAAGGGGTTTCAAGTTTTTAGTGGTGATGATCCCACTGCTGCAGCTCTTATAATGTTAGGAGCTCATGGTAATATTTCTGTTACGGCTAATGTTGCTCCTCGTCTTGTTCATGAATTATGTGTTGCTGCTAAGAACGGTAATGTAGATAAAGTTAGAGAATTAAATATGAGATTAGCTTTGCTTAATAAGGCTTTATTTGTTGAAGCTAATCCTATACCAGTAAAATGGGCTTTAAGTGAAATGGGATTAACTTCATTAGGTTATCGCTTGCCTTTAGTCTCTCTTGGTAATCAATACCATGATGTTGTAAGACAGGCAATGAAAGTAGCTGGTGTAATTTAGTTATTTTATTTTTATTGAATAGTTAGTTGCTTATGTGATTAACTATTCTGATTAATTTCTTTTCTTATAAAAGATTTAATTTCTTCTATTTTATTAAGAGCTTCTAATGGCGTCGTGTTGGACGTGTCTATTTTTTGGATCATTTCATAAGTGTTTTTATGAAGATTACTTTCAATAGATTTGATTAATATTAAATCCTCTTCTTTTTTATTTTTTGAGTTTGTGTTTTTTTTACTTAAACTATATAGTTTATCTATAGATTTCTTTATTACTTCTGTTGGGATACCAGCTTTTCTTGCAACTTGTATTCCGTAGCTTTGTTCTGCTGGTCCTTCTCTTAGTTCATGAAGGAATGTTAGTTCGTTGTCTACTTCTAGTGCGCTCATGTGTACATTAATGGAATTTTTATATATATTAGGTATTTGAGTAAGTTCAAAGTAGTGAGTGGCAAATAGTGTTAAAGACTTATTGGTGTTTAATAAATAATCTGCTATCCCCCATGCTAAAGATGTTCCTTCCATTGTAGAAGTTCCTCTTCCTATTTCATCTATTAGAACCAAACTATTTTGATTACCAGCTGAAAGAATGACAGAGGTTTCTGTCATTTCTACCATAAAGGTAGATTTACCACCTGCTATATCATCTGATGCTCCTATGCGAGTAAATATTCTATCTATTTTACCTATAGATGCTCTATTTGCTGGAACAAAACTACCTACTCTAGCTAATAGTGATATTAAGGCTACTTGCCTCATATATGTTGATTTGCCACCCATATTAGGGCCAGTTATAATGAGCATTCTTTGTGTATTTGTTAGAATGCAATCATTAGGTACAAATGATTCTATATTAGCTTCAACTATAGGATGTCTTCCTCCTTTAATTATTATTTCATTTGAATTGCTTATGTATGGTGGATTCCACTTGTATATAAATGCATGTTCTGCCAATGAAGATATTACATCTAATTCAGCCAGGGCTTTAGCACAGGTCATCAATTCTTTTAAATGATCTTGTATTTTAGATAAAATTTGTTCGTATATATATTTTTCTCTTGTTATAGATTTTTCTTTAGATGAAAAAAATTTATTTTCCCATTCTTTTAATTCATTAATAATAAATCGTTCTGTGCTCTTTAATGTTTGAAGACGTTTATAATTATCTGGTACTTTATCACTTTGGCTTTTAGAAATCTCTATATAGAAACCATTTAAGCGACTAAACGAAACTTTTAAATTATTTATTCCAGTTATTTTTCTTTCTCTTGCTTCTAGTTCTTCTAAGTAGGAGTTGTTTTTACTATAAATAGATCTTAATTCATCTAGATCTTGATCAAAACCAACTTCTATTACTCCACCATCTTTTATTGTTAAAGGAGGTTCTGTTACAATTGATTTGTTCAAAAGAGAATATAGTGAAATGTCTAAGTATAAATCTTTTATTATATTTGTGATTTTAGTCGATTCTTGTATGCAAGATAATTGGGATGTTATGTTTGGTAATGTTTCCATAGCATTTTTAATGCATATTAAATCTCTTGGTCTTGCTGATTTCAATGCTATTCTAGATGATATTCTTTCAATATCAGATATTTCTTTCAATAGTTTCCTGATTTCTTTTAAAGAAAGTGTATTTGAGGAAGTATTTTTTTGATCATTATTTTTAGGTAATAAGCTATTTATGGCTTGTTGTCTTAGTATGATTTCTTTATCGTTAATTAGAGGGTTATGCAACCATCTTCTTAGAAGTCTACTTCCCATGGTAGTAGAACATTTATCCAATAAAGAAAAGAGTGTTGGTTCTTTTTCTCCGTAAACGGTTTGTGTTATTTCTAGATTTCTTCTTGTGGATGGGTCTAAAAGAACATATTGTTTGGAATTGTCAACTTGAATTTTTTGAACATGAGTCAAAGCAAAAGACTGTGCTTTATAAGCATATCGTAATAAGGCTCCTGCTGCGCCTATACACACAGATTCTTTTTCTAATCCAAAACTATCTAATGAAAATATACCAAAATGCTCTAATAATTTACTAGTTGCATTCTCATGTTGAAAGTGCCACTTTGGCACCCTAGTGAATACCGCTTTAAAATGCAAATTATTATTATTATAATCATCCGCTATAATGATTTCAGTTGGTGATATTCTATGTAATTCTGATTTTAATTCTTCTGTTCCTTTACATTCTATAACCCTAAAATCTCCACTAGCAAGATTTAGAAAAGAAATTCCTATCTTGTCTTTTTCATGATTTATAGCAATCATTGCACTATCTGATTTTAATGGTAATAAAGAATCTTCTACTACAGTGCCAGGAGTTACTATTCTAACAATTTTTCGTTCTACTAAATTGTTTTTGGAGTTATTGCAATTATCTATTTGTTCACATATTGCAATTGACTCTCCTTGATCTATGAGTTTTCCTAGATATTGTTCTAAAGAATTTACTGGTATACCAGCCATTGGTATTGGTATGCCATTAACAAAACCTCTTTTTGTTAAACTTATATTAAGTAAATGTGATGCTTTTTTAGCATCCTCGTAAAACATTTCATAAAAATCTCCCATTCTAAAAAATAGTAATATATCTCCAGCTTCTTTTTTAAGAGAAACATATTGCTGCATTAGTGGTGTTAAGCCTTCTATTGATTCTGGCATTTTAATGCAAGAGTCTATTTCCATATTATTATTTTTAAAAGTAAAGAGTTTTTAGGTGTAAGAAGAGATAATTATATAATCTTTTGATATTCTATAATTTTTTTAATTTTTATTAATCCATTTAAGATATTCTTTAGACCATGTTTTTATAAAGTTCAATGTATTTTCTTCATTAATAAGTAAAGATGTAGAGTCGAAAATATTATCATGGCATTGTAATAACATTTCAGGTTTTGGCATAACAGTCATTCCTAATGCTGACAGTATGTTTCTAAGATGATATTGCGCTAAAGATGCTCCTAGAGGGCTAGGTGATGCTCCTATTATTGCGGCTGTCTTGTTTTCCCAAGAGTTTGCCCCCCAAGGTCTAGAAGCCCAATCGATTGCATTTTTTAATGCTGAAGGAATTGATCTATTATGTTCGGGAGTTACAAATAGTATGCTATTTGCATTTATAATTTTATTTTTTAATTCTATCACTTCTGTTAGAGGTTCATATTCTAAGTCTTGATTATATATAGGAAGGTTTAATATTGGTATATATTCGAATATTACTTCAGAAAGTATTGATTGTTCTATAGTTTTGGCAAGTTTTAAATTTATTGATTGTTTCCTTATGCTGCCTACAAACACAGCTATTTTTCTTGTCTTGGCTGTCATTCTTCTTCCACCTTTTTAGAATATATGACTAAATTATCATTTGTATAACTAATAATTCTATCATGTCTATTTGCATATATATATTGATTTGCTTTTATGTGTAGAATTTGTTATTTATATAGTTTTAATTCTTGCAGGTTTCATATGTTTGTTATTAAAGATATTTTATTTAATTTATTGTTCTCTGTTCTTATTTTTATTTCTGGTTGGTGGTTATCATCTGTAGTTGGTCGTTGGTTTAGAAGAGCTGTTAGTTTTTCTTCTCATATAGATGTTACAGTAGTTCCTATGTTAAGCTCCTTAATAGTTTGGAGCATTAGAATACTTACATCAATTACAGTTCTTGCTAGATTTGGAGTGCAGACAGCAAGTATAGTGGCAGTACTTGGTGCAGCAGGACTGGCGATTGGACTTGCATTACAGGGAACATTACAAAATATAGCTGCTGGTATCATGTTGTTGTTATTAAGACCAATACGCGTCAGTGAATATATATCTCTAAATTCTGGTGAGGAGGGCACTGTTCAAGAGGTAGGCCTTTTCCTAACTAAGATTATTCAGCCAGATGGAATTCATTTAACTTTACCTAATAGTATGGTATGGAATTCTACTATAAACAACTTTAGTCGTAATAGCGTAAGAAGAGTTGATATACCTGTTTATTTACGTTATGAAGAAGATATTGATTTTGCTATTAGAGTGATTATGGATGTGGTTTTGGCAAATTCTTATTTGTTGCATGATCCTGAGCCATTAGTTAAAGTAGTAGAATATAGGAATTCATCTATTGTTATAAATGTAAGAGTTTGGTCTGATTCATCGAAATATTGGGACTTGAGATGGAGTTTATATAATGAAATATGGAAAGCTTTAAATAAAAATGGATTTAAAGTTCCTTTCCCTATTAAAGAAATAAATTAGTTTTTATTATGTTGTTTTTTTAATGAGATGATTCTCTTGCATATTCCCTGTAAAATATTGACCTCATTTTTTTGCAGGGATGATCGCATAAATATGTTTTTCATTTTTAGCATTAATCTTCTTGGGTTTAGTGGGTTTAGAAAATTTATGTGTATTAAAGATTTCTCAAGATTTTTTAATAAATTAAAAATGTCTTCCGATGTAGCTATCTTTTCGTTTTTTATACTTTTGTAAGATAATGTTTGATGATAATCAGTTTTTTTATAATTTATTATTAAATAACGTAATTCCCATGCTGCTATTTGTATGGCATGAGATAGGTTAATGGACTGGTATTCAATGTTAGTAGGTATGTGGCAAATACAATTACACATTGAAATTTGTTGGTTATTTAATCCATTATTTTCAGATCCTAGGACGAAGGCTATTTTTTGATTTAATTCTGATATTTTTAAATATGATTCTTTTGCTACTTCTCTTATATCATAAGACTTTAATGACAGATTACGGTTATTTCTGGCAGTTAATGCTATTGAGAAAGTAGTATTTTCTAGAGCTTGCTCTAAGCTGGTAAATATTTTTGATTTTATTAAAATATCTTGTGCATTGCTAGCGAGTTTTATTGCTTCAATATTTTCAGTGATTTTATTATTCTTAGGATTTACAATAATTAGATTTGAAAAACCCATATTTTTTAGAGCCCTGGCTGATGAGCCAACATTTCCTGGGTGAGTCGGTTCAACTAGTATAAAATTTACTTTTGAGAATATATCTTCCATTTAGTCTTTTGTTTATGTTTTATTTAGATGAGATTGATGCATTATTACATATATTATATTTTTTTATTGTAATCTCTTTTATCAAATTAAATAATTTTAGAATTAGGATTTATTAACTTAATTATGCAACCAACGTTAAATATTGCAGTTAAAGCTGCTAGAAAAGCTGGAGCAATCATAAATCGTTCCAGCTTGGATTTAGAAAGAAGTAATATTTCTTTTAATCACTTAGGTGAATATGCTTTAGAAACAAGTCGTTTGTCTGAAGAAGCCATATCAGAAATTTTATTAAATGCTTATCCTGATCACTATATTATTGTAAATAAGAATGAAATTTTAATGTCCGATAAAGAATTTAAATGGGTTATTTGTTCTTTAGATGGGTTATCTAATTTTAGTAATGGATTTCCATTTTATTCTATATCAATAAGCCTTATGCAATATAACAATATTATACAATCTGTTGTGTATGATCCTATACGTAATGAGTTGTTTACTGCTAGTAGGGGGGGAGGGACTTTTTTAAACGATAGGCGTATAAGGGTATCTGGCAAACATAAATTAGATAATTCTTTGTTGGCTATAGATAAAATCGAACAAGAATATTTTGATGTGAATTTAAATATAAATAAAATATTAAAGAATTGCATGGATATTCGTAAAATAGGATCAAGTTCTTTAGCTCTTGCATATGTTGCTTGTGGTAGGTTAGATGGGTTCTTAGGTTCTGGTTTAAATATTTCTGAAATATCTTCGGGTAGTTTGTTAATATCTGAATCTGGTGGTTTGGTTGCTGATTATGCTGGAGAGCAGAATTTGTTTGAAACTGGGCAAATGTTAGCAGCAACACCAAAAATATTTGCAGCAATAGTTAGTATATTAAATAAGTAAATTTTTTATTATTAACTAACAAGAAGTTAGAATTAATAATATTTGTAAATGTATATATAAATGTTTCTTTTTCAGGAGATTTAATTGATGGATTGGCTGCTTGATCCAACAGTATGGGTCGGTTTGCTTACTCTTATAGTCCTTGAGATAGTTCTGGGGATAGATAATTTAGTTTTTATCGCAATATTAGTAGAAAAATTGCCGCCTATACAGAGAGATAAGGCACGTGTCATAGGTCTTGGCATGGCCTTATTAATTAGAATTATTTTTCTTTCTTGTATGTCTTGGTTATTAACATTAACAAATCCTTTGTTGCCAAATTATTCATTTTCTGGTCGTGATTTGATTATGTTAATAGGAGGTATAGTCTTGTTGTTTAAGAGCACTATTGAATTACATGAGAGAGTAAATGGTAGTTTGAATCATTTTTCTAGTGAACCAAGAGTTTATGCAAGTTTTTGGGTTATAGTAGCACAGATAGTAGTTTTGGATGCAGTTTTCTCCTTGGATTCTGTCATAACAGCTATTAGCATGGTTGATCATTTGGTTATTATGATGTTGGCAGCTGGTATAGCTACTTGTGTCATGATTATGGCATCAAAGCCATTAACTATTTTTGTTAATAACCATCCTAGTACTGTAGTTTTGTGTTTAGGTTTTTTGTTAATAATAGGTTTTTCCTTATTGGCAGAAAGTTTTGGTTATAAAATCCCTAAAGGATATCTTTATGTTGCAATAGGGTTTTCTATATCTATTGAATCTTTGAATTATTTTTCTAGAAGAAACTTATTGAAATTAGATTCTCACCGACCTATGAGAGAAAGAACAGCTGAAGCTGTATTAAGAATGTTAGGTAAAAGGCTTCATTCTAATGAAGATTTCCAATCTTTAAGTGTTCAAAATGTTAGTACTAAGACATTTGGAATTGAAGAAAGAAATATGGTTAGTGGAGTTCTAACTTTATCAGATAGATCTATTTTATCAATAATGACACCTAGAACAGATATTTCTTGGATTAATATTACTGATTCATCGGAAGAAATTCATAGGCAATTAATAGATGTTCCACATAGTTTCTTTCCTGTTTGTAGAGGTTCTTTAGATGAGGTCATAGGTATTGGGAGAGCTAAAGATCTCATAGCTGATTTAGCTGTAAAAAAAGATTTATCTATGTCTAATTTGAGGGATGCTATTATTGTACATGAATCTACTAGTATTTTAAAAGCAATGGAAACATTGAAGATTTCTAGGGGGCAATTAGTTTTAGTTGCAGATGAGTTTGGAGAAATAGCAGGTTTGGTGACTCCTATAGATGTTTTAGAGGCGATTGCTGGAGAGTTTCCAGATGAAGATGAGTTGCCAGCAATAACACAAGAAAATGATAATATATGGAAAATTGATGGTTCTGCTGATCTTCATCATGTTGAACAAATTCTGGGAATTGAAGGTCTTGTAGATGAGGAGAAAGATTATTCTACTATGGCTGGTTATTTGCTAGATCATTTTGGTGAATTGCCAAACCCAGGTGATATTTGGGAACATGTTTCTTACGGAAATTTTTTCAAGTTTGAAGTTCTAGAGTGTGATGGTCGTAGAATATCTTTGGTGAGAGTTTCAAGAATACCTTCAGATAAAAAAATTGCCAATGTTTGATTATTTATAGGATGTTATGGTGTTGGATTCTTCTTTATATTTTATACAGACGGCTATATTAGGAATTATAGAGGGTATTAGTGAGTTTATGCCAATTTCCAGTACAGCTCATTTGATATTCTTTGGTAATCTTATGGGTTTCACTTCAGAGAAGTCTAGAATATTTGAGGTTTTTATACAATCAGGTGCTGTTTTAGCTTTAGTAATATTTTTCCGCAGAAAATTAAGTAATTTATTTTTTGGTGTTGTTAATTTTGATAAAACGCAGTTGTTGTTATTTCGTAATTTGATTGTTTCTATTTTGCCTTCAATAATTGTAGGATTTTTCTTTGTAAAAACCATTAAACAAATATTTGATTATTATATTATTATTTCTATGTCTTTGATCTTAGGTGGATTTATATTGTTAATTGTTGAGTATAAGTATAATAATTTCAAGGAAAGAAGAAATCTTAATGAGATATCTTTTACACAAGCTTTATTCATAGGTTTATTGCAATGTTTAGCAATGATTCCAGGCGTTTCTAGATCAGGAGCAACAATAGTTGCAGGTATAGTAGTAGGTTTAGATCGTAGAAGTGCAACAGAATTTTCATTTATGATGGCTATTCCTACTATGTTAGGAGCTGCCATATATGATTTGTATTCTAATTTTAAAGTGTTATCTAATAATGATATTTTAGGGATATCGATAGGTTTTTTATGTGCTTTTTTTAGTGCCATTCTAGTTATAGAATGTGTGATGAATTTTATTTCAAATAACACATATAAAATTTTCGCTTTATATCGAATTTTTTTTGGTGGGGTGATGTTTCTTTTGTATTTTAATTGGCACTAATGGCATGTCTTAAATTAAGCATAACTTATGCCATTTTTATCTACAATAATTTTCCCATTTTTTGTATTATTTTTCTCTAAATTCCACTCAGGAAGAACCCATCTTTCGTATATAATTTTATTTATCAAATAATATTCTTTTTTGGGTTTATGGGTATGTCCATGGATGAGAATAGGGGTGTTATTTCTTTTAAAAATATTTGATACCTCTATTGCATCTACATCCATAATATCATTTGTTTTTTCTTTATTGCTGGTTTTGCTATGTTCTCTTAAGTTAGAAGCTAAGATCATACGTTCTTCAATATTCTTTTTTAGAAAACTATTTTGCCATTCTGTGTTGTTTACCATAGATCTCAATTTTTGATATTCTATATCATTTGTGCATAATTCATCTCCATGGGTAATAGTGATTGATTTGAAGTCGTTATGTATGATAGTTTGTGATTTTATTATTTCAATTCCTGTTTCTTCAGAGAAGACATCACCTATTAGGAAATCTCTATTACCTCTAACAAAGAAAACAGGAATTTTTTTTGTTAGGTTTTTGAGAGATGATAGAATATCATTCATCCATTTCGATTCATATTTCAGTATGTCATCTCCAATCCATATTTCAAAAATATCTCCCAATAAAAACAAGGCTTTTGCTGAATTGTAAGCCTCATTAGTAAGATTTATGAATCCTAGCGATGTTAATGGGCTATCGCTATTTAGATGAAAGTCAGAAGCAAACCATAATTGCCCATGTATATTTAAGCTATTCAATTATATCGACGCTTTGTATTACAATGTCTTCTACTGGTACATTTTGATGGAATCCTATGGTGTTTGTTCTAGCGCTTTTAATTTTATTGATTGTATCTTTCCCTGATATAACTTCTCCAAAAACAGCATAACCCCAGCCATTTAATGTAGGGGCAGAGTAGTTTAGGAATTCATTATCAGCAACATTTATAAAAAATTGACTAGTGGCTGAATGAGGATCATTAGTTCTTGCCATTGCTATTGTATAAATATTATTTTTTAAACCGTTATTTGCCTCGTTTTCTATTGGGGCAATAGTAGATGTTTTATTTTTTAATCCTGTTGTTAATCCACCTCCTTGAATCATGAAGCCGTCAATTACTCTATGAAACAAGGTATCTGTATAAAAATCTTCTTTGATGTATGTTAAAAAATTTTTTACAGATATAGGTGCTTTTTCATCGTTTAATGAGATGGTGATATCACCAAGGGTGGTTTTTATGTTTGCTTTGTACATTTTTATTCTTTATAAAAAACTAAATTACTAAAATTAGAAACTTATTCTAACAAATTATAAGTACATTATTTATTTCTTCGCCATTTATTATAACCTATTGCTAATTTCAATTTAATGGTTTTTGCGAAATTTTATTTTAAATATCAATCAAGTTTGGGACGTATGTTCAAATCATATATTCATTGGTGCTTTTTTATAAGTATGATTTTAAATGATGAAAGTAGATATCATAATGCTATCATGTTATTTATTAAGGGTTGATCAATATATGTTTTGCATCAATAATATAATATTAGTTTTTTAGTTTTGATTTTAATTAATGATTTGAAATTACAAAACAATATATGATTAATAAAATTTCATATACATAATACTCGATTATGAGGCTATAATCGTAGAACAGATTTTGGTAATTTTTCTTGATATATATTTCGTAGTACGAATAATTATAATAATTTTCGTTTATCGCTGTTATTATCTCTAAGTTATTTTTGATATAAGATTGTTTTTGTTTTGGAATTGTAAATTATTATGTTGCATATATATAATACGTTGACTCATACAAAAGATAAATTTAAGCCTTTTCATAATGGTTTGGTAAGAATGTATGTTTGTGGAATGACTGTTTATGATTATTGTCATCTTGGTCATGCACGAGTAATGGTGGTTTTTGATGTTATTCAACGTTGGCTACATAATATTGGTTTTAGAGTTGAGTATGTTAGAAATATAACAGACATAGATGATAAAATTATAAATCGTGCATTAGAGATTGGTAAGCCCATAAAAGAAGTTACTAGTTTTTATATAAATGCTATGCATGCCGATGAGAGAGCATTGTGGGTAGTCAGCCCTAACAAAGAACCTAAAGCGACTGATTATGTTTCTCATATGCTTAAATTCATTAATTTATTAGAGAAAAATGGATTGGCTTATAGGTCAGTTGATGGTGATGTTAATTTCTCAGTAAGATCTTTTCCTTCATATGGAAAACTCTCTAGAAGAACTCTAGATGATTTACGTTCAGGAGAGAGAATTACTATATTAAAATCTAAACGTGATCCTCTTGATTTTGTATTATGGAAAAAAGCTAAGGAAAATGAGCCTGAAGATAGCAAATGGGAATCGTCTTATGGTTTGGGTCGACCTGGTTGGCATATAGAGTGTTCAGCAATGAGCCATGCTTTATTAGATCTTCCTGTGGATATACATGGAGGTGGTCCCGATTTGGTATTTCCTCATCATGAGAATGAAATAGCTCAAACTGAAGGTGCATATGGAGAAAGGTTTGCTAATTATTGGATGCATTGTGGTCCTTTAATGGTAAATGACTCTAAAATGTCTAAATCACTTAAAAATTACAGTACTATTAGACAAATCATAGGTAGTGGTGATTTATCAAAGCCTGAATATGAAGTTAATCATAGAGAAGCTGAAATGTTGAGGTTTTTTATTGTTAGAAGTCATTATCGTAGCAAGCAGAATTATATATATGAAAATCTTGTTGATGCTCAAAGTTCTCTGGACAAGTTATATACAGCTATTTCAAATTTTGATTTGAGTGATATGAATGGTGTGAATTGCTTGGATGATGTTGATATTATTGCTTTTTCCAATGCTATGAATGATGATTTTAATACTCCTAAAGCGATATCTATTTTATTTGAGTTGGCATCCAGGACTAATAAAAATCATTGTATAGAAAGTGCAAAAAAAACTAAATATTTATCAAATATTTTAGGTCTTTTATATCAAAATCCATCTAGTTACTTTAAAAATTCAACTAGATATACTAGAGATGTGTTAGATAAGTCGCTTTATTTATCAGATCATGATATTGAAGAATTAGTTAAGCAAAGAATCACAGCTAAAACTAACTGTGATTATAATAAATCAGACCATATTAGAAGTGAATTAAAAAAATCTGGAGTGGAGTTGGAGGATTTAACCGATTCATCTACTAGATGGCGTCGTGTTTGATTATAAAGGAAGAATGGAAGAAGTTTTAAATGACTATTATTAAAAATATTGTTTATCCTGATTATTGGGAAAAAGCAATTTTAGAATTAAAAAAGAAAGATAGAATCTTAAAGAAAATAATTCCTCTTTATAAGGGGAAATATAAACCTTCTGCAAATTCTCCTTTTTTAACTCTTATTCGTTTTGTTTTAGGGCAGCAAGTTTCTGTAAAGTCTGCTGATACTATATGGGGTAGATTGATCCGTCTTCTTGGTGATAATCCAAGTCCTAAGTTGATATTAGATATAGATTCTGAATCTTTGAGAGTGATTGGAATTTCTAAAAGAAAGATTGAGTATTTGAAAGATATAGCAGATCATTTTGTAGCTAAACATATCCAACCTGAAAAATGGGCTGATATGGATGATGAGTCGATTATTTCTGATTTGTCTAGTATTAGAGGTGTTGGTCGTTGGACAGCTGAGATGTTTTTAATATTTAATTTACAAAGACCTGATGTGATGCCGTTAGATGATCTTGGTTTACTAAAGGCTATATCGATACACTATTTTAGTGG
Organism: Candidatus Kinetoplastibacterium desouzaii TCC079E; assembly: GCF_000340795.1. Lineage (NCBI taxonomy): Bacteria > Pseudomonadati > Pseudomonadota > Betaproteobacteria > Candidatus Kinetoplastidibacterium > Candidatus Kinetoplastidibacterium desouzai. Next base: position 183,870 of record NC_020294.1, read on the forward strand.
AGAGCCTGTTTCTCGTTTTGAGGCGCGAGAAGTTTCTGTAGCATGGCGTCCTTGGAGGACAGTTGCTACATGGTACCTATGGCGTAGTATAGAGTAATATCAACATAACATCACACAAGCAATTATGAGAAATATTTTTTTGGAATTTGAACAGCCAATTGCTGAGCTTGAGAAAAGAATAGAACAGCTTAGGTATGTTCAATCAGACTCTGCGTTAGATATATCAGATGAAATTGATAGATTACAAAAAAAAAGTCAACAACTAACAAAAAAAATTTATTCTAAGTTGACTCCGTGGCAAGTAGCTTTGGTGGCTCGACATCCTCAGAGGCCATATACATTGGATTATATCAGTGAGATTTTCACTGATTTCCATGAACTTCATGGAGATAGGATATATGCTGATGATCAATCTATTATTGGAGGTCTAGCAAGATTTAACGGTATTTCTTGTGTGGTAATTGGACATCAAAAAGGTCGAGATACTAAAGAAAGAACTAAACGTAATTTTGGTATGTCTAAACCAGAAGGTTATAGGAAGGCTTTGCGTATAATGTCTCTAGCTGAGAAATTTAATATTCCAATATTTACGTTTATAGATACTCCAGGAGCTTATCCAGGAGTTGGGGCAGAAGAAAGAGGTCAATCAGAAGCTATTGGGCGTAACTTGTATGTAATGTCTGCATTAAAAGTACCAGTTATTTCTACTATAATAGGTGAGGGTGGCTCTGGAGGAGCACTTGCTATAGCCGTTGGAAATATCGTTTCAATGCTACAGTATGCTACTTATTCTGTTATTTCTCCAGAAGGTTGTGCTTCTATATTATGGCGTAGTCCAGATAAATCACAAGAAGCAGCTGAGGCGTTGGCAATAATTGCTACTCGTTTGAAAGAGTTTGGTTTAATTAATAAAATTGTCGATGAGCCTATAGGTGGAGCTCATCGAGATCCTATTGCCATGGCAAAGATTCTAAAACAATCATTGGCTGAATCTTTTCAAGAATTGAAGAATTTAACTCCTGAGCAATTGGTAAAGCAAAGAATGTCTAATATATTATCATTTGGTTCTTTTCAGTTAATAAAATAATTTCTTATGTATTTTTATGTATGCCACATCTGATTTTTTGTCTACGTTTTTATTAGAATCTTTGTCTAAATTACCGCAATTGCCTAAAATAATAGCTGTTGCAGTTAGCGGTGGTATAGACTCTTCTACATTGGCTATTGTCTCAAAACATGTGGCAGATAAGTTAAATATCGATATGGTTATATTTCATGTTAATCATGGGTTGCAAGAAAAATCAGATTATTGGGCCAATAATGTACATCTTCTGGCAAAAATATTAAATGTAGAGATTTATGAGAAGAAAGTATTTGTAAATTTAAATCAAAGCAAGGGAATGGAAGGTTCAGCTAGAATAGCTAGGTATAGAGCTTTTAAAGAGCTTTCGGAAAGCATGGGCATTAAATATATTTTGTTAGCTCATCATTTGAATGATCAAGCAGAAACTGTACTGTTGCGTTTGTTAAGAGGCTCAGGAGTAAAAGGCATGGTTGGCATGAGGCCTTTATCTAGAGTTGATAGTGTTTTTTATATTCGTCCTTGGTTGAAGGTTGATAAGAAGCTTATAGAGTTAGAGAATAAAAAGTTTTCGTTAGAGAAGTCTTGGTTTCCAGTAGATGACCCTACTAACAAAGATCCTTTGTTTTCAAGAGGTGTGGTTAGATTGTTTTTAGAACCGGTGTTAGATAAATATTGGCCTCAATGGAAAAAAACTTTCTCTAGGCATGCAATGCATATGTTTGACGCAGATCTTCTTCTTGATAATATTGCTCATAATGATTTAAATGAAATGGATTTTAATAGTATTGATTTTAGTTTTTCATTGATGAGATGGAGAGAATTAGAGCCAAAATCTAGACAAGTGCATGTTTTAAGATATTGGTTTTTTATGAATGGTCTTAAAATGCCTAGTCAAGCTCGTTTAGATGAGATATATAAGCAGCTCAAACATCTACATGCGTTAGGTTATGATAGACGTATGAAGGTTCAACATGATGGACATTTTGTGCTTTGTGATAAGGGAAGAGTTTATATTAAAGCTAATTAGTTGTTTTTTTATTTAAACTTAGTAAGTTACAATGATTCTGTAAAATAATAGAAGACAAAATATTTCTGTTATTTTACAATATACTAGTTTCTGTTATTTTTTTCGACTTTTTTATTTAGAGTGTAAAATGGCTTTAGTCGTTCATAAATATGGTGGTACTTCTATGGGCTCTGTTGAGCGCATAAAGAATGTGGCGCGTCGTGTAGCAAAATGGCATAGAGCTGGCTATCAGGTTGTTGTAGTTCCTTCTGCTATGTCTGGTGAGACAAATCGTTTGTTATCTCTTGCAAAAGAATTAACTGTTTCTCCAGATCGTAGAGAATTGGATATGATAGCGGCTACTGGTGAGCAAGTCAGTAGTGCTTTATTGGCTATTGCTTTGCAATCAGAAGGAATAGCAGCTAGAAGTTATGCTGGATGGCAAGTTCCTGTTATTACAGATAATTCTCATACTAAAGCTAGAATTCTATCTATAAATTGTGATAAAGTTATTTCTGACTTGGACCAAGGTCGAGTTGTTGTTATAACTGGATTTCAAGGTGTTAATTCAGACGGTAATGTTACTACTTTGGGTAGAGGTGGGTCTGATACTTCTGCAGTGGCAGTCGCTGCTTCGTTGAAAGCGAAAGAATGTTTAATATATACAGATGTCGATGGTGTTTATACTACTGATCCAAGGGTTGTTCCTGAGGCCAGAAGAATGTCTAAAGTTTCTTTTGAAGAGATGTTGGAGATGGCATCTTTAGGATCAAAGGTTTTGCAAATAAGGTCTGTTGAGTTTGCTGGTAAATATTGTGTTCCGACTAGAGTATTATCTTCTTTAACTGATCCTCTAATTCCTCTGGATCAAGAAATAAATTCAGGAACGCTTATTAATTTTGAGGATGATGATAAAATGGAAGCTGCTGTAGTATCTGGTATTGCATTTAGTCGAGATGAGGCTAAAATAACTGTAATGGCTGTTCCTGATAAACCTGGGATAGCTCATTCTATACTTGGTCCTATTTCTGCTGCAAATATAGAAGTTGATATGATATTGCAAAATCAATCAGTAGCAGAGTGTACTGATTTCTCTTTTACAGTGAATCGTGTTGATTTGCAAAGAGCGGTTGAGGTATTGAAGAATGAAGTTATGGATGTAGTGCAAGCTCGAGAAATTAGTACTGATGAAAAAGTTGCTAAGGTATCTATAGTCGGTGTTGGTATGCGATCTCATGTGGGTGTAGCTAGTTTGATGTTTAAAACTCTTTCACAGGAAGGTATAAATATTAAGATGATAAGTACCAGTGAGATAAAAACTTCTGTTATAATAGATGATAAGTATATGGAGTTAGCGGTTCGTTCGTTACATAAAGCTTTTGATTTAGATAAAGCTCCTGAATCTGTAACTTCTAAATTGTAAAGATGTTTGGAGGCGTGCCCGAGTGGCTGAAGGGGCTCCCCTGCTAAGGGAGTGTGTGGCTAAAACTGCACCGTGAGTTCGAATCTCACCGCCTCCGCCAATTAAGTTTTAAATTATTTTATTGAGTTTTATAGTGAAATAAAGTAGAATTACGTTGTTTGGTAATTTTAAGTTAATAGTTTTCTGCTATTTACGTTATTTGTTATTTGGTAGTTGTATATTGTGTTTTTCTTTGCGCCCGTAGCTCAGTTGGATTAGAGTACTTGGCTACGAACCAAGGGGTCGTGGGTTCAAATCCTGCCGGGCGCACCATAATTCTCATTGATCATAAAATATAACCGTTTGATATTTCTGATGAAATTCTAGATATTGATCAAATTATACATACTGTTATCAACAGATTATGTGGATAACATGGGTAATAGTTATTATTGTAACGAGTCTTTTTTTAAAAAATTAGGTATTGGAATAATTTCTATTCCATCTTCTTCTAGTTTTTGCATTTCGTCCTGTGAAATAGTTCCTTTTATTGATCTTTTTTCAGACTCTCCTGTTTGAATTAACCTCGCTTCTTTTGCAAAGTCATTTCCAACATCTTCTGCCTTTTTTATTATATCACGTAAGTTTTTTATTATTTGAGCTTGGGTGAGTTCTATTATGTCTTTTTGAGATTCTGTCGATTTTGTTCGTTCTGTGTTATTAGATTTATTGTTTATGTAAGGGCTGGATAAACGTTTTGTAATAATAGATGAGGAGCAAATAGGACACTCTATCATTCTATGTGAATTTTGTTCTTCGTAATCATTATGAGAATTAAACCATCCTTCAAAGACATGTTTATTGTTACATTGTAAGTCAAAAACTTTTATGGCCATATTTTTAAATTTATTTATGTTGATCATAGATACATACTATAGTGCATCTATAGTATATCTATGATAAATGTCTAATTAGTTACTTTTTTATATTCATCTGTGCGTGTGTCTATTTCTATTCTATCTCCTATTTTACAAAATAGTGGAACACTTATTTCAAATCCAGTGTTAATCTTTGCTGGCTTCATAACTTTTCCTGAAGTATCACCTCTTACAGCTGGTTCGGTATAAACTATTTCTCTTATTAGTATTGTTGGAAGATCAACAGATATAGCTTTACCATCGTAAAAAACAACCTCTACTTGCAAATCATCTTGAAGATATTTTAGTGCATGCTCCATGTATTCTTTTTCTATTTCATGTTGATTAAAATCATTATCCATAAAAACATACATAGGATCATTGTAGTAGGAGAATGTGCATTCTTTTTTCTCGAGTTGAACAATTTCGAATTTTTCATCTGCCTTATATACTGATTCACTGATAGATCCAACAAGTAGATTTTTAAATTTCATTTTAACAACAGCAGAGTTACGGCCAGATTTGTTGTATTCTGTACGCTGTACAACAAGAGGTTCTCCTCCAACCATTACAACATTTCCAATTCTTAGTTCTTGAGCGGTTTTCATAAATTGTCTATTTAAAATTAGTTAGTGATATTTTTATTAATTTAATAATTGCATTTTAACTTACGTCATCTTAGATAATATTTGGTAAGATTATACAATTTTATCTTTTTTGTCTTCTGTTGTGCAGAATTTTAATAGTTTATAACTCAATGATGCTTGTGTTATTTGTAAATCACCCCAGTTTTGCGCGTGTTTTTTCCATAGGGATATATTTTTAGGTAAAATAGCTTCTGTTATGTTTTTATCAAATATTTCCATCTCATCTTGATTCCAAGATAGTATTATATTTTCCACAAATTTTGGGGCGTTGTAAATTTTTAACCATGCTTTTAGTTTTTTTATATGAACATCTTCTTCTTGCTTGTATATATGCCATATCATTGGTTTATTCGCTAATATTGATCTGACAAAAGAATCTTCTCCTCTAATAAAGTTAATGTCCATGCTCCATAATATTTTATCAAAATCAGGTTGGTTCACGAATGGGATTTTAATTATATGAACTGTGCTGGGGATATATTCTTTTTTTATTTTAATTAATTTATTATCTTTGTTAGTTAATATAATAATTTGTTTGTTTATTTTTTGTAGAGATTGAATAAGTTTATAAATGTTTGCTGTTTCATAGCAAAATAAATAACAAAAGATAGATTCATTTCTTCTATTTAGAAAAAATGAATCTATCCCTATGCTTTTTAAAAAAATATTTTGTAAATATAAAGATTTTTGAAAATCATCTCGTTGATTTTTTAAATTTTTTTCTATAATTAGTCCGCCGGTTTTGTAATTAAATCCAGGAAAAAAAAAGAATTTATTATAATTGTTTGTGATTTTTGAAGGTTTTAAATGATATTCATTTACCCATGTTTCAGCGCTTAGGTATTCTATATTAATCCAAACAGAATTTTTTTCTATAATTTTGGATATATAGTAACTAGGCAAATTGCAGCCAAATGATTCTATAACTAAGTTGCCAGGAGTTTTATCAAGAAAATTATTTTCATTCCATAAGAAGATTTCAATATTATCAACTTTTTGGTATTTTGAATTAATGTCAATTTTAGAATTTAATTTTGAGAATTTCTCAGTTTCATTAACAATTAATGCAACTTCGCAATTATAGTTATGAGCTAAGTCTCTAGCTAATCTCCAACAAAAGCCAATGTCTCCGTAGTTATCTATTACTTTACAAAAAATATCAATTTTCATATAATAAGTCTTAGTTATTTTTATTATCAAATTTAACATTATACTTTGTAATGAAATTATTGAAATATTTCAATAATTTCAAAATATTTCTTGACAGTGATCAATTTATAGAAGATAATCACTTCTTCCTTCGCAAATAATTGTTTGTGATTGAGCTCTTTAACAACTGAACAACCGATAATTGTGAGTACTTGATGCTAGTTTTGAGACATATTTTATATGTCAGGCTAAAAAACACAAGTACTCATTAAAAAAATAATTTTTTAGATTATGTCTAAAAACTCGTTTATTTTTTTGAGTAGCGACGTATTTTTCAATTTATTGAATTTACGTAATAACTAGAGATTAAACTGAAGAGTTTGATCCTGGCTCAGATTGAACGCTAGCGGAATGCTTTACACATGCAAGTCGAACGGCAGCACGAACTTCGGTTTGGTGGCGAGTGGCGGACGGGTGAGTAATGTATCGGAACGTGCCCAGTAGCGGGGGATAACTACGCGAAAGCGTAGCTAATACCGCATACGCCCTAAGGGGGAAAGCGGGGGATCTTAGGACCTCGCACTATTGGATCGGCCGATATCGGATTAGCTAGTTGGTGAGGTAATGGCTCACCAAGGCGACGATCCGTAGCTGGTCTGAGAGGACGACCAGCCACACTGGGACTGAGACACGGCCCAGACTCCTACGGGAGGCAGCAGTGGGGAATTTTGGACAATGGGGGAAACCCTGATCCAGCCATTCCGCGTGTGCGATGAAGGCCTTAGGGTTGTAAAGCACTTTTGGCAGGGAAGAAACAGCATTAGTTAATACCTAATGTGAATGACGGTACCTGCAGAATAAGCACCGGCTAACTACGTGCCAGCAGCCGCGGTAATACGTAGGGTGCAAGCGTTAATCGGAATTACTGGGCGTAAAGAGTGCGCAGGCGGTTCGGAAAGAAAGATGTGAAATCCCAGGGCTTAACCTTGGAACTGCATTTTTGACTACCGAACTAGAGTGTACCAGAGGGAGGTAGAATTCCGCATGTAGCAGTGAAATGCGTAGATATGCGGAGGAACACCAATGGCGAAGGCAGCCTCCTGGGGTAACACTGACGCTCATGCACGAAAGCGTGGGGAGCAAACAGGATTAGATACCCTGGTAGTCCACGCCCTAAACGATGTCAACTAGCTGTTGGGGTCTTCGGATCTTAGTAGCGCAGCTAACGCGTGAAGTTGACCGCCTGGGGAGTACGGTCGCAAGATTAAAACTCAAAGGAATTGACGGGGACCCGCACAAGCGGTGGATGATGTGGATTAATTCGATGCAACGCGAAAAACCTTACCTACCCTTGACATGTCTAGAATCCCGAAGAGATTTGGGAGTGCTTGCAAAAGAACTAGAACACAGGTGCTGCATGGCTGTCGTCAGCTCGTGTCGTGAGATGTTGGGTTAAGTCCCGCAACGAGCGCAACCCTTGTCATTAGTTGCTACGAAAGGGCACTCTAATGAGACTGCCGGTGACAAACCGGAGGAAGGTGGGGATGACGTCAAGTCCTCATGGCCCTTATGGGTAGGGCTTCACACGTCATACAATGGTCGGGACAGAGGGTTGCCAACCCGCGAGGGGGAGCTAATCCCACAAACCCGATCGTAGTCCGGATCGTAGTCTGCAACTCGACTACGTGAAGTCGGAATCGCTAGTAATCGCGGATCAGAATGTCGCGGTGAATACGTTCTCGGGTCTTGTACACACCGCCCGTCACACCATGGGAGTGGGTTTTACCAGAAGTAGTTAGCCTAACCGTAAGGAGGGCGATTACCACGGTAGGATTCATGACTGGGGTGAAGTCGTAACAAGGTAGCCGTATCGGAAGGTGCGGCTGGATCACCTCCTTTAAGAGCTAAAGCTATGTATTAAGTGCTCACAATTATCGGTTGTTATTTAGCTGAGATTGGTAGTAAACAGGATTTGCAACAGATTCTCCATTGTAATTTGTGCTTTAAGGTGCTAATTTAATATATGTATGGGTCTGTAGCTCAGCTGGTTAGAGCACCGTCTTGATAAGGCGGGGGTCGTTGGTTCAAGTCCAACCAGACCCACCATTTCTTTGAGCAAGACCTTTAATAAATTGGGGGTGTAGCTCAGTTGGGAGAGCGCCTGCTTTGCAAGCAGGAGGTCATCGGTTCGATCCCGTTCACCTCCACCAAAATCAAGTTAGAGTTTAATTTTTAGGCTTATTTTAAGCTTAAAAATTAAGCTTTATAAGCTAATTGTTCTTTAAAAATCTAGAAGAGACGCAACGAAATATTAACTATAGTTGTTTTTTGTAACTATAGTATTAGGGTTTTGATTGCATTATATTTTAAAGAGTAAAATCTTTGGAATACTTATGAACAGCACAAACATATGTCAATATTTTTATAGCCTTTAGTGTTATAGGATCAAGTGACTAAGTGCATATGGTGGATGCCTTGGCGATCACAGGCGATGAAGGACGTAGTATCCTGCGAAAAGCTGCGGGGAGCTGGAAAACAAGCTTCGATCCGCAGATGTCCGAATGGGGAAACCCACTCCTTATTGGAGTATCTCTGATTGAATACATAGATCAGTAGAAGCGAACCGGGTGAACTGAAACATCTAAGTAACTCGAGGAAAAGAAATCAACCGAGATTCCGAAAGTAGTGGCGAGCGAAATCGGATCAGCCTTTACGTTTTAGCGTTATTGATAGTCGAAAGAGATGGAAATCTCTGCCATAGTAGGTGATAGCCCTGTAGACGAAATCTTTGATGTGGAACTAAGCGTAAGAAAAGTAGGGCGGGACACGTGAAATCCTGTTTGAATATGGGGGGACCATCCTCCAAGGCTAAATACTCGTGATCGACCGATAGTGAACCAGTACCGTGAGGGAAAGGCGAAAAGAACCCCGGGAGGGGAGTGAAATAGATCCTGAAACCGTATGCATACAAACAGTAGGAGCGGATTTATTCCGTGACTGCGTACCTTTTGTATAATGGGTCAGCGACTTACATTCAGTGGCAAGCTTAACCAAATAGGGGAGGCGTAGCGAAAGCGAGTCCGAATAGGGCGACATAGTCGCTGGGTGTAGACCCGAAACCAGATGATCTATCCATGGCCAGGTTGAAGGCACGGTAACACGTGCTGGAGGACCGAACCCACTAATGTTGAAAAATTAGGGGATGAGCTGTGGATAGGGGTGAAAGGCCAAACAAATCTGGAAATAGCTGGTTCTCTCCGAAAACTATTTAGGTAGTGCCTCACGTATTACTGTATGGGGTAGAGCACTGTTATAGCTAGGGGGTCATGGCGACTTACCAAACTATGGCAAACTCCGAATACGTACAAGTACAGCGTGGGAGACAGAGCACCGGGTGCTAACGTCCGGACTCGAAAGGGAAACAACCCAGACCGCCAGCTAAGGTCCCAAATTATCGCTAAGTGGTAAACGAAGTGGGAAGGCATAGACAGTCAGGAGGTTGGCTTAGAAGCAGCCATCCTTTAAAGAAAGCGTAATAGCTCACTGATCGAGTCGTCCTGCGCGGAAGATGTAACGGGGCTAAGCGATAAACCGAAGCTGCGGGCGTGTTTTATACACGCGGTAGGAGAGCGTTCTGTAAGCCTGCGAAGGTGGCCTGTAAGGGCTGCTGGAGGTATCAGAAGTGCGAATGCTGACATGAGTAGCGATAAAGGAGGTGAAAAGCCTCCTCGCCGTAAGTCCAAGGTTTCCTGCGCAACGTTCATCGGCGCAGGGTGAGTCGGCCCCTAAGGCGAGGCAGAGATGCGTAGCTGATGGGAAGCTGGTTAATATTCCAGCACCATTGTACAGTGCGATGGGGGGACGAATTGTGGAAAATCATCAGGGTGTTGGAAATCCCTGTTGCTGCATTATAGAAGGTGATTAGGAAAATCCGGTCACATTATTCGAGGGTGCGGCACGAGCGAATATATTTCGTGAAGTGATTGGAAGTGGTTCCAAGAAAAGCCTCTAAGCTTCAGCTGTACAAGACCGTACCGCAAACCGACACAGGTGGACGGGATGAATATTCTAAGGCGCTTGAGAGAACTCAGGAGAAGGAACTCGGCAAATTGATACCGTAACTTCGGGAGAAGGTATGCCTCATTAGTGTGATGAGCTCGCGCTTATAGCATGAAGAGGCCGCAGATAATCGGTGGCTGCGACTGTTTATTAAAAACATAGCACTCTGCAAAGACGAAAGTCGACGTATAGGGTGTGACGCCTGCCCGGTGCCGGAAGGTTAAGTGATGGGGTGCAAGCTCTTGATCGAAGCCCCGGTAAACGGCGGCCGTAACTATAACGGTCCTAAGGTAGCGAAATTCCTTGTCGGGTAAGTTCCGACCTGCACGAATGGCGTAACGATGGCCACACTGTCTCCTCCTGAGACTCAGCGAAGTTGAAATGTTTGTGATGATGCAATCTACCCGCGGCTAGACGGAAAGACCCCATGAACCTTTACTGTAGCTTTGCATTGGATTGTGAATAATCTTGTGTAGGATAGGTGGGAGGCTTTGAAGCATGACTGCTAGGTTATGTGGAGCCATCCTTGAAATACCACCCTGGATTCTTTACGATTCTAACCTTGATCCGTTATCCGGATTTGGGACAGTGCATGGTGGGCAGTTTGACTGGGGCGGTCTCCTCCTAAAGAGTAACGGAGGAGTTCTAAGGTACGCTAGGTACGGTCGGAAATCGTGCTTTTAGTGCAATGGCATAAGCGTGCTTAACTGTGAGACTGACACGTCGAACAGATGCGAAAGCAGGACATAGTGATCCGGTGGTTCTGAATGGAAGGGCCATCGCTCAACGGATAAAAGGTACTCTGGGGATAACAGGCTGATACCGCCCAAGAGTTCATATCGACGGCGGTGTTTGGCACCTCGATGTCGGCTCATCTCATCCTGGGGCTGTAGTCGGTCCCAAGGGTATGGCTGTTCGCCATTTAAAGAGGTACGTGAGCTGGGTTTAAAACGTCGTGAGACAGTTTGGTCCCTATCTGCCGTGGGCGTTGGATACTTGACAGAGCCTGCTCCTAGTACGAGAGGACCGGAGTGGACGTACCTCTGGTGTACCGGTTGTCATGCCAATGGCATAGCCGGGTAGCTACGTACGGAAGAGATAACCGCTGAAGGCATCTAAGCGGGAAACTCGTCTGAAGATAAGGTATCCCGGGGACTAGATCCCCCTAAAGGGTCGTTCAAGACCAGGACGTTGATAGGTCGGATGTGTAAGTACAGTAATGTATTAAGCTAACCGATACTAATTGCCCGTGAGGCTTGATCCTATAACTCTACAGGTTATTAATCTGAGTGTATGTTATTAAGCTGTTCATGTTTTTAAGATTCTGAAAAGTATTTTTGAGTGTTTCTTCTATGATTATTTTATATTTGTTTATTTTATGATGATCAAATATAATACAGGTTATGCCTGATGACTATAGCAAGGTGGACCCACTCCTTCCCATCCCGAACAGGACAGTTAAACGCCTTTGCGCCGATGATATTAGACATCTCGTCTGTGAAAGTAGGTTATCGTCAGGCTCTTATATAATCCCCTACAGATTATTATTTGTAGGGGATTCTCTCTATATAAATCTATAAAAAATCAATATTATATTCTATTAAACCTGCTATCTTTATACTTAAATTATTGATCATGCTCCATACCTTTGAGGTTTTATATGTGGATTCTGCTCCTTTGATAATAAGATCAATTTCATGTATTCTATTTACATAGCTGTTTAATAATGACTTGTTTGTTTTATAACTATAATTTATAATAGATTTTCTATGTGTGCCAAATATTCTATGTTTATCTAATACTGAATAATAATTCATCTCTTTTGTTTCTTTTATAATCCCTATTATTCTTATATCTTCATATATTGACCATAGTATTAAAGGTAGTTGGGTGTTTTCTTTTTCTAGATAGTCTAATATAGTAGATATTTTTAATATATTAGAGTTTAGTATTGATTCCCTTAGATCAAAAATACTGTATATAGAATTGCTTAATAATATGGAATTTTTAAGACTATTTTCGGTTATATATCCTTCTGGAAAAATTAATCCAAGTTTGATAATTTCTTGGTTTGCAAATATTAAATTATTTGATACTTTATCTGCTATCCATTCTAATAATTCATTATCAACATATTGTTTTTGTTGAGATAGTCTTTGTTTGATCCAATTAGGTAATTCATGGTTTTGTATAGTAGGAATATCTATTGTTACTCCTATTTCTAATAAAGATCTTAACCATGCTGTATTTTTAGTGGCTGTATCTTTTTTGGGTATTTTGAGTATTATTATAGTATGGTTTTGATTTTTTAGAAATTCTGAAATTAAAACTAGTGTTTTTGAACCTATAATACCAGGTTTTGTATTTATTATATTTATATCGAATATTCTATTTTGTTCAAATAGAGATATTGTTTTTATTTCTTCTAATAATTTAAGCCAATCATTTTGTGTTTCTATGAATATTGGCATGTAAATAAAATTATCCATTTTGAATGAAGATACAATGTTTCTTTTTACTTCATCTATTAATAGTAATTCACTACCTATTATTAAATATACAGGTGAAAAAGATTTTTTTTGTTTTAGATAGCTATCTAAATTTTTGTATTCAATATTCTTGCTCATTATATATTACAGATAAAATTATTAGTTTTGTTTAATTATTAAAAGACAGTGAAGTTCTTTGAGATGATATTTGTAATATAAGACTTTTTATTATCTCATTTTGTAAAAAATTATATATAGAGGAAAGTTGGTCGATATTCATTTGAGATATCAAATTTTCATATGATATTTTTTGGCTAGAAGAAATAATTGGTTTCAGCAAAATATTTTTGCCAGTTTTGTTATCAATTAATTGGAAAACATAATAAAGAGATATTTCGTACATAGTTGGATTACCATTGATATTAAAAAATATTTCTTTTGATGTTTTCCAATTTTTAATTATTTTTAAAGTTACAACAGCTTTTTTAGGGTCCTTTTCAATAAGAATATTAGGCTCTTTTTCTCTAAGTTTGATTTCTATAAGCTTATATAATTCATTATCTCTTTGAAAATCAAGATGTATGGAATTAAAAAAAAATGCATCTTTTTTGTTTTGTAAATAGAAACTACTGCAAGAATTAATAAAAAATAAACATGTAATAATTATTAGAAATTTTATTATTAATATTCTTGCATAACATATTTCTATCTTAATCATTTAAAACTATATTTATTAATTTATTAGGCACTACAATTATACGTTTAATGTTTTTATTAAGAATATATTTAGATACAGACTCTGTTTTTATAGCAATGTTTTTTAGCTTTTCTTCATTTTCATTTGTGGAAGCGAAAAAAGATCCTCTTAGTTTGCCGTTAATTTGTATTATTATTTTTATTTTTTCAGAAATAAGAGCTTCTTCTTCATGAGTTGGCCATGTAGAATCTATGATATTACCATGTACTAGATTATAATTTAGATTTTCCCAGATAACATATGTGATATGAGGAACTATAGGATATAAAATTCTAAGTAATATTCCAATTGCTTCTGTTAGTACAGAAATAGAGTTATTATCTAGTATTGTTGATTCTTGTTTACAAAAATACTCGATGGATTTTAGCATCTTCATTGAAGCAGAAACTATAGTGTTATACTGTAATCTTTCATAGTCATGATTACATTGTTTTAATAATGAATGTATATCACGTCTCAAATCCATCAAGGATTTTTTGTTGTTAAGAGAAATAATATCTCTTTTATTATTAGAATTTGATGAGATAATATATTCTTTATGAGTATAACAAATCCTCCATAATTTACGTAAAAAACGGTTAGCTCCTTCAATGCCTGAATTTGACCATTCTAATGTTTGTTCTGGTGGACTTGCAAATATTATAAATAATCTAGCAGTATCTGCTCCCCAATTATTTATAATAGATTGAGGGTCAACTCCATTGTTTTTTGATTTTGACATTGTTCCAATGCCATTATATTCTACAAATTTTTCAGAGTTTATTAATTTGTAAGATACAATCACATTGTTTGAATCTCTAACTGCCTCTACATCATCAGGATTGAAATATTCTATTCCTCCATTTTTTGTTCTGACTGAAAATGAGTGATTTAAAACCATACCTTGACATAACAATCTAGTGATTGGTTCATCAAAACTAAGCATTTTCATGTCACGCATGACTTTTGTCCAGAATCTTGCATATAAGAGATGTAATACTGCATGTTCTATACCTCCAATATATTGGTCAATGGGCATCCAATAATTGTTTCTTTCATCGATTGCTTCATTCTTATTATTAGCAGAGGTATAACGCATAAAATACCATGAAGAATCAATAAATGTATCCATTGTATCTGTTTCACGTTTTGCATTAGAAGAACATTTATGACATATACAATGTACAAAGTTATTATCTTTATTTAAAGGATTACCATTGCCGTCAGGAGTAAGATTTTCTGGTAGCTTAACAGGTAATTGATCATAAGGTACTGGCAATGATCCACAATTTGGGCAATGGATAATTGGTATTGGTGTTCCCCAATATCTTTGCCTAGATATACTCCAGTCTCTAAGTCTCCATGTTGTTTTATAATCACCTATTTTCTTTTTGATGATTTCTTTACTTATAGCAATTGCTGCTGACTTACAATCTAAATTATTATATATTCCCGAATTTATTAGGTAACAGTCTTTTGTTTCTCTATATGGTTCTTTCCATTCGCTAGTATTAGATGCTTCAAAATTTTTATTAGATATAACTTGTTTTATAGGAATTCCATATTTTTTTGCGAATTCAAAATCACGTTCATCATGAGCTGGTACTCCCATGATAGCACCATCTCCGTAACTCATAAGAACATAATTACATATCCATATAGGTATTTCTTCATTTGTTATTGGGTTATTTACTGAAAGTCCAGTAAAAATTCCTTTTTTTTCTTTTGTTGAGATTTCTGCTTCAGTATTAGTTCCTATTTTTGTTTGATCTATAAAATTTTGTATAGTTTTATTGTTTTGAGATAGGTGTATAGAAATAGGGTGTTCAGGAGCAATTCCACAAAATGTTATTCCATTTATTGTATCTGGCCTTGTGGTAAATACATATAGATTTCCATTTTGTATTAAATTATTATTTTTATCACGTATGTTATGTTTAAATGCAAATCTTAACCCTTCAGACTTACCAATCCAATTGGACTGCATAATTTTTACTTTTTCTGGCCACTCTTGGAGTTTATTATCTAAGTCTGATAATAATTCATCAGCATAGTCGGTTATACGTAAATAGTACCCAGGAATTTCCCTTTTTTCTATTAGAGCCCCTGAACGCCAACCATGACCATCGATGACTTGCTCATTTGCTAGAACAGTTTGGTCTACAGGATCCCAATTAACTATTTGAGTGTTTTGGTAGACTATATTATTCTCTAACATTTTTAGGAACAGCCACTGTGTCCATTTGTAGTATTCAGGATCACAAGCACAAATTTCTCTAGACCAATCAATAGATAGTCCGATAGATTGCATTTGAGATTTCATGTATTTGATGTTTTTATAAGTCCATTCTGCTGGTGATATTTTGGATTTTATAGCTGCATTTTCGGCTGGCATTCCAAAAGCATCCCATCCCATTGGCATAAGAACATTAAAACCATTCATACGTTTATAACGAGCCATTACATCATTTATCGTGTAATTACGAACATGTCCCATATGTAGTTTACCACTAGGGTATGGAAGCATAGAACAGGCATAAAATTTTGGTTTTATAGAACCATATATATTTTTAGAATATTCAATGGCTTTGTATATTTCTTTAGAAGACCATATTTCTTGGGTTTTTGATTCTATGGTTTTATGATCGTAATGTTCTTGCATATAGTTTGGAACTATTTTGATTGAAATGGTTAGTATGGACGAAAAGATTCAAGAGTAGCGAATTATTGATTCTGTTTTGTAAAAAATTAAATGTAATTTGATGAGTTATATTGTTCAATAATCTTTGGTTCAGAAAAACAATTTTTTAAATAATTTATTATTGTTCTATTTGAAATATTTAACAACGATCATTATCAAATATTTTGAACCAAAGTATTTTTGATTTTTAATTACTTTAATTTGATTTCTTTATATTCAACATGTTTGCGAACTACTGGATCAAATTTTTTCAACAATATTTTATCAGGGTTGTTTCGTTTGTTTTTAGTTGTTGTATAAAAATGACCAGTACCAGCAGTTGATTCTAGTTTGATTTTATCCCTTGCGCCTTTTGCCATTTTGGTATTCCTATTTATCGTTTAACTAAGCTTGTTTGTTGTTTTTTTGTAGAGAATGTAGAACTGATTCTATTCCATTCTTGTCTATTGTTCTTAGGGCTTTTGCTGAAACTTTTAGACGTACCCATCTATTTTCTTTTTCAAGCCAGAATTTATGTAATTGTAGATTTGGCAAAAATCTACGTTTTGTTTTGTTATTGGCGTGAGAAACATTATTTCCCACCATAGGCCCTTTGCCAGTTATCTGACATATTCTTGTCATGGGATCACCTTGTTTAGGTAAAATTTACTTATGTTAAGAATTTAATGGTTTAAATATATGATGTTTTATCTATAAGGAGAACAAAATCCCATATATGTGTTCTTAACAAGCAATAAGTGTTAAAGAAGAAAGATTATATATTATACACAAGCAATCATACAATATATACAATAAAAAATATAGACTTTTTGAGTTTTAATTTATTGTTTTTGTTAGTATTTCATTTGTAATCATTTTTGTTTGTGTTTGAATATTTGATAGCATTTCAATTGTTTTTTTATTGTTGATTTCTTGCTATTCTAACAGATATGTTTTTACCGTGCTTCTTAAATAATTGTATTGTATTAACTAATTTTATAGGTTTGTTTTTTTTGTTTGAGAGATACTATGTGTATATGTAAAAGATATGTTTTTATAGGTGTTCTTGCTACGTTCTTAATGTTAGTCATTTTTAATTTATTTTACAAGAATTCTTTTTATGGAAGTTTTAATAAAAATACTAAATCTTTAGTATATCAAGGTTTGGTTAGTCCAGCTTCTAGTGTTGATGTTGTATCGAGAGTTTCTGGGGTTGTTAATAAGGTTAATTTTCAAGCAGGAGATAAAGTTGTCAAAGGACAAATGTTATTTAAAATAGATGATGATTATTATAAGACTGTGTACCAACAAAAGAATACTAATCTTAAAAAAGCAGAAAATGATTTAATAAGTGCAAGAAAATTATTAGATAAATATAAGTTGCTTGTTAGATCAAGTGCTATAAGTCAGCATAGTTATGAAGAAGCAATTTCTTCTGTTCATAAGGCTGAATACTCTTTGGAAGAAGCTAAAATAGATTGTAAATTAGCTCTTCTTAATTTAAATAGAACAGAAATAAAGTCACCAGTAGATGGTTTTATAGGTCAAGCTTTAGTTTCAGAAGGATCTTATATTAATATTGATGGTTTTAAAATGGCTAAAGTGCAACAACTAGACCCTGTTTATATAGATATTTCTACTTCAATCAAGGAATTATCTGATTTTTATAAAAGTTCTTTTTATTCTGATGATCAATATAAAAAAGATATAGAAGCAGTAGTTATTCTAAAGAATCATGGTGAGTATGAACACATAGGGGAGGTTGTTTTTGTTGATCGTTTGGTGGATGTTAGATCTAAATTAATCAATCTAAGAATAAGAGTTGCAAATCCCAAAGGTGTGTTATTACCTGGAGAGTTAGTTGAAGTAAGACTTAATAAAGTAACATCAGATAACAAGTTATAATTTTTCTGTGTTTATGTTGAATTTCAAATTAGATTTATTTGGTAAATTACGTAGTTTGTAGCAATCTGCTTGTTATGATTGTTTGACTTCTAATGAGGTTAGATAATTAACTTACATAAACATTGATTTCTTCTATTATTAATGTTTATGTTGGTTATAAATCAGTTAATATTCAATGTAATAAACTTAAAGCAATCTATAATTTGCAACATAAATATTGTGATTTTATTGAGGAATTATTAGAAGATGGTAATTATAATTTAGAGCATATTGTTAGTGATATGTATATTACTCTATACCATCTGAATTAATTGAAAAAGGTTAGATGTTCTATTTGCAGAGATGAAGATAAAATCAGCAACTGTGAATATTAATTCAATAAAAGCATTACTATTACCAGATATCTCTTTAACAAACATTGCTGATCTTACTAGTCAATTATTCAGCAATTTGTTTGTTAATGAAGTAATGTTTGGTATTCCATTTTCAATTCAATATCCTATTATTAAGAACTCATATATTCTTAAACATAAAATCTTGCAACAATATAAAAGGATATTGCTATTATTGATTATGAGAAAACTATTACAATAGCTTTTAAAGAAATATTTAGATTTTTGATCAGAGGGAAATATTTAAAAGAATCATTAAGAACAAAGAAAGAATTTATTTTAGAGAATAAAAGAAATTCTAATTGATATTATTTGAAACAAAGTATTGGTTTGTGTTGTGAAATTGATTTGTTATTGCATAATAGATACTTATTGAACTTAGAGGTTCTGATAGTTAGGGCATACGAAAACTATTTGCATAATAGGGTAAAATTGTATGAGGCTCCGGACTGTGGTTAGTAGAAAATTATTAAGGAGATGGAAATGTTAGAGCTTGGTGTTAATATTGATCACGTAGCCACTTTAAGACAACAAAGATATACACCTTATCCAGATCCTTTATTAGCTGCGTTAATAGCAGAGGAAGCTGGTGCTGATTTAATTACTGTTCATCTTAGAGAAGATAGAAGACATATACAGTATAAGGATGTTGTAAATATAAGAAAGAAAATAAAAACTAAATTAAATTTAGAATGTGCCATAACAAAAGAAATGTTGGATATTGCTGTAAACATAATGCCTGATATAGTATGCCTTGTTCCAGAGAAAAGAGAGGAGCTTACGACAGAGGGTGGTCTTAATATATTAGAGTCTTTTGATCGCATATCAAGTTCTGTAAATTTTTTAAAGAATAGTGGCATAAGAGTTTCTCTATTCATTGATCCTGATATCAGATGTATATCTGAGGCAGCAAAAACAGGAGCACATGCTATAGAATTACATACTGGGAAATATGCAGAAGTTTATGATGATGCTATGGAAAGAGCTTTGGAAATTAGTAGAATTAAAGAATCATCATTACTTGCTATGGAATTAGGATTGCAAGTAAATGCTGGTCATGGTTTGCATTATGAAAACATTCAAGAGCTTTTAATGATTAATGGGATTAAAGAATTCAATATAGGTCATGCAATAATAAGCAAGGCTATTTTTAGTGGTATGTATTCTGCTGTTAAATTAATGAAAGATATTATTTCTAGTTATTCAAAATAATAATGTATAAAAAAAGTAATCTTATTGCAGGAATTGGTATTGATTTTTTATCTGTTTCTAGAGTTGATGATTTGTTTATAAAAT
Source organism: Candidatus Kinetoplastibacterium desouzaii TCC079E (assembly GCF_000340795.1). NCBI lineage: Bacteria > Pseudomonadati > Pseudomonadota > Betaproteobacteria > Candidatus Kinetoplastidibacterium > Candidatus Kinetoplastidibacterium desouzai. Next base: position 203,632 of record NC_020294.1, read on the forward strand.
ACGGATGTAAGTTTTCCAAAAGAGTTCTTGGGCCAGAAGAGCTTACATCTTTTAGTATTCGTTTAAACTCCAATTACAAAAGAGGGATTCGTTTTTTAACTACAAGAATATCTGTTAAAGAGTCATTTTCAAAAGCTATTGGAATAGGAATGCGTTCTCCTATGTCTTGGTCAAACATACAGATTATTAACGATGATAATGGTAAGCCTTATTGTTTATTATCTTCATTTTTAGAAAAATGGTTTGTTAAGAATTACGGTGGGTCTATACATATTTCAATAAGCGATGAATCTGATTTTGTAGTATCTAATGTTATTGTAGAAAGAAAAAGATCTTGGTTTATGTTTTTTTTATAATATTGCATTAAATGTCTGATAATTTTGATATTACTTCATTCTTAAAAACGGCCCCTCATTTACCTGGGGTATATAAGTATTTTGATGAAAATGATCAGGTCATTTATATTGGTAAAGCTCGTGATATAAAAAAGAGAATTAGTTCTTATTTTCGTAATAATTTGCCTAGCTTAAGAATAACGAAAATGGTATCTAAGATATCTAAGATAGAGATTGTTATTACAAATTCTGAGCTTGAGGCTTTGATATTAGAGCATAATCTTATTAAATCTCTAAAACCTAAGTATAATATAGTATTTCGTGATGATAAATCTTATCCATATCTTAAGTTTTCTTCTCATTCATATCCTAGGTTAATGATTGCTAGGCTTTTATCAAGCAAACAAAATATAGAACAAGGTAAGTATTTTGGGCCTTTCCCTGATTCTTGGGCTGCTAGAGAAACCATAAATATTTTACAAAAAATATTTAAGTTACGAACTTGTGAAGATTCAGTTCTTTTAAATAGATCTAGACCTTGTTTGTTAGGGCAGATTGGTCGATGTTCTTCTCCTTGTGTAAAAAAAATAACTCTAAGTGATTATAATAAAACGATCGAAGGAGCTTCTTTGTTTTTACAGGGTAAATCCAGAGATCTTTTGTTGGATATTAAACAGAAAATGAAGCAAGCCTCAGATGTTATGAATTTTGAGCTAGCAGCAACTTTTAGAGATCAAATAAAGGCATTAACAGGGGTTTTGCAAAAACAATCCATGGAGCATATTGGAATTGAAGATACTGATATAATAGCTGTTGTAAATGATAATGATCAAACTTGTATAAATGTTGCTATGGTGAGAGGTGGTAGGTATATAGGTGATAATCCATTATTGTTTTATAATGAACACAAAGACAGTCCTGAAAGCATATTGGAAATTTTTATTACGCAGCATTATTCTAATAAACCTCTACCTAAAGTTTTAGTTTGTTCGCATAATTTTTCTGCAGGGAAAACTTTGGATTTAATTTCTTACAGTCAGTCTAGGAAGGTGCGTCTTTCTTTTAATCCTAGAGGTTTAAGGCTTACTTGGTTAGATCAGGTTAAAAAAAATTCTAAGTTGTTCTTGGCTAGATCTACAGGTAATAGAGATATCATGTATTTGCGTATTAAAGATTTAATAAAAACTTTAGATATAAAGATTTCATGTTTTGATAATCTATATATAGAATGTTTTGATATTAGTCACTATTCTGGGGAATCAACACAGGCTTCTTGTGTGGTCTTTAGTAAATCTAATATGCAACCATCATTATATAGAATATATAAAATAAATGATATTGTGCCAGGCGATGATTATGCTGCGATGTATCAGGTTTTATCTCGTCATTTTAGCCTATCAAAAAATAAAACAACTCCTAGTCTAGTTATAATTGATGGTGGGCAGAGTCAAGTAGACGTAGCAAAAAATGTTTTCAATAAATTTGGTTTAGATACAAATATAATAATAGGAATTTCTAAAGGTGAGGGTCGAAAAGTAGGATTAGAAACCATACATTTTTCTTATGAAAGAGCTCCGTTAGTGCTGGGTTCAAATTCACCAGCTTTGATGTTGTTGGCATTAATAAGAGATGAGGCACATCGGTTTGCCATTAAAAATATGAGAAATAGTTTTTTGCAGAGCAGGAAAAGATCTATGCTTACGGAAATTAGTGGGGTTGGTAAGAAAAGATCACAGCTTTTATTAAAACATTTTGGTAGTTTTCAGGCTATGACTTTAGCAACTATAGAGGACATTATGAAAGTAAAAGGAATTTCTAAATCATTAGCAGAAAAAATATATGAATCTATTAGTTCATGATGTAGTATATTAATTTCAATAATAAATTTCTAACCTATTAAATTAAAATATGCTAATAAATGTGCCAATTGCTCTTACATGGATGCGTGTTTTATTGATTCCTATGATGGTTTGTCTTTTTTATTGTTCTAATGGCATTACTGAGCCGATGCGAGATCTTTTTGCTTCGATGTTATTTTTATTTGCAGCTTTGACTGATTGGCTAGATGGATGGTTAGCACGTAGATTAAATCAAACAACTTCTTTTGGTGCTTTTTTGGATCCGGTAGCAGATAAATTAATGGTTTGTTCATCTTTAATTATTCTGTTAGAACTAGGAAGAATAGATTTATTAGTTACTTTAATTATTATTGGAAGAGAAATAACAGTCTCTGCTTTGAGAGAATGGATGGCAATTATGGGAGCAAGAGCTAGTGTTGCTGTGCATAGAATAGGCAAAATAAAAACCATGTTTCAAATGATTGCTATTCCTTGTTTGTTATATGGAAGAAGTATTTTGGGAATTGATTTGTTATTTTTTGGTAATATACTAATAATAATGGCGTCAATTCTTACTGTTTGGTCTATGCTTTATTATATAAGGCGTGCCTGGTGTATTTTAAATATAAAAAATAAAAATATTTAATTGGTTGTTCAATCAAATGTTTGGATTATTCTAATTTTTTGTGTTTGTTTTTTTAAAGTATATTCTTAATTAATTTTGTTTAATGTGGTGTTAGAAGCATGATTTATTCTTCACAAAATGATCTATCAGAAGATAGAATGACAATTAAAAATGATTGGATGATTATTTTTTTAATAGCATTTATTCATGCTTTGTCTCATTTCTTTCAATTATTATTACCGTCTTTATACGTAGCTCTTGGTTTGGAGTTTAATTTAGATTTTGCTCAGCTTGGTTTGTTGGTTTCAATATTTTATGTTGTGTCTGGTATAGGTCAAGTTATATCTGGTGTTGCAGTTGACCGGTTTGGTCCTTTTAAAATTTTGTTTGTTGGGTTATGTTCTTTTCTATTATCTAGTTTAATGATAGCTTTTTCTCAAGGATATGTTTTTCTGATGTTGTCGGCTTTTGTAGGTGGCGTAGGAAATTCTGTTTTTCATCCTGCTGGTTATTCTATTATAAATAAAATGGTGAGCGCCAAAAGACTAGGCTATGCTTATAGTATTCATGGTTTGTCTGGAAGTTTTGGGTGGGCTTTAGCACCACTTTTTATAACTACAGTAACATTTTTAACCAATTGGAGAGTATCAGCTTTTAGTGTGGCTTTGTTATTCTCATTAACTTTGTTTTTAACAAAAGTTTTAAGATCTAAAATAATTTTCTTTGAAAAGAACCAAGTTGAAGAAATTAAAGAATCTAATAATCATGTTGTTGTTTTAGAAAAAAAGTATTTTAATTCTATACTAATTCTTCTTACTAATAGTTTAGTATGGAGTGCGTTTCTATTTTTTGCTATTACTTCTCTTGCTACATCTTCAATGCAAAATTATACAATTCCTTTATTAGGAAAGTTATATAATTTAAATGAGATTATTGCTAGCTCCAAACTATCAATTTACATGATTGCTTCAGCTTTTGGTATGTTTATTGGAGGATGGTTGCTTTCTGCTGCAAAGTTCAAAGATGATAATATTTTAATATCATTAGTTTTTTCAGGAATAATTTTAATATCAATATCTTTAGGTATTGTTCCTAAGAATTTTATAACTATTTTCATGATGTTGGCGGGATTCTGTTTTGGTCTGGCTGTTCCATCTAGAGATATGCTTGTTAGAAGAATAGCAAATCAACATTCTACGAGTATAGTATATGGAGTGGTTTATTCCGGAATGGATGTTGGTTCTGCTTGCGGTCCAGTTATATTTGGTGTAATGATAGATAATGGTTTATATAGGTTGCCTTGGTTTATAGCTGGCTCTATGTTTGTTTGTTCTGCTTTTTTAGCTAGATGGGTGTCAAATAAACAAACTAATTGTTAATAGTATACTTAGATATATCTTGTTTTGTCATTATTGACGTGTTGTTTTAGTATTATTAATAATAGGGTTGTATTCTTGTAGATTTGTGGTTCTCCATGGATTTATATCGATACCACCCCTTCGTGTATATTTAGCATATACACTTAGAAATTCTGGGTTGCAGTTTTGCATTATATCTACAAATATTTTTTCTATACAGTTTTCATGGTAAGCATCATGGTTTCTATAGGAAATTATGTATTTTAGAAGGGATTCATGATTTATCTTAAATCCTCTATATTTTATTTGAATGCATGCCCAGTCAGGTTGTTTAGTTATTGGGCAATTAGATCTTAGCAGTCTAGACATTATCGTTTCATTTACATAAGCAATATTTTTTTGATTGTCGTTCTTTAAAAGTTCTGGAGATGGTAGATATGTATTGGTTTCTATGTTTATGTTATCTATACATAAACCATCTAGATCTTCCATGTGCATGTCTTTAAAATTTGATGGCATTATAATATCCACTAAAACATTGCTTTCAGTGGCTATAGATAAGTCTTTATATATTGTTTTTTGAAGATCGTTGTGATCAATGAACCGTGTTTGATTGAGAGAGTTTAAATATATTTTTAATGATTTAGATTCTATAATGTTTTTACTATTGCATGGAAATTGGAATTTTCCTATTGCTATTTCTGGTTTTCCATTTTTATTTAGCCAAGATAGTTCATATGCATTCCATAAATCAAAACCTTCATATGAAATATGGGGGATTTCTATATGATTTTTTCGACATATAGGAAATAGTATATTTGGATTGTATTTTGATGGATATTCTATATTTTTACCCAGAGGGTTTTCTATTTTGCTCATTTTAGTATCTTTAAAATAAAAAACTTTTATAACTCATTGAATATTAGTAAATTAAATAATTGAACTTATATTACTATATATTTTTTTTAAACATATATTTAATTAATAATAGTTTTATATAAATATATTGATATTTTATGAATATGAATTCTGCTAAATTATGTATCATTTTTGAGGGATAATTATGACTGTGTTTGAAAGTGTTGGAGCATTACTTTCTCTTATTGCTATTTTTGGTTATATTAACCATATGTTTATAAAATTGCCTGATACTTTAGGAACAACTGCTGTTGGGCTATTAGCATGTGTGTTTTTATCTTTATTAAGTTTGTCTCATCCTGAAATGGTAACTAGAGCTCAACATTTGGTTGAGATGATTGATTTCTCAGAAATTGTATTTCATGGTCTATTGGGGTTATTATTGTTCGCAGGTGCTATGCATGTTGACATTTCTAAAATGCGACGTTTGAAATTACCTGTGTTCTTATTGGCAACAATTGGTGTTTTAATATCAACAATTGTTGTTGGTATTGGTTTTTATTTTGTTGTTCGTCTTTTTAATGTTTCTATAAGCTTTTTGTGGTGTTTGGTGTTCGGTGCTCTTATATCTCCAACAGACCCAATGGCTGTTCTTGCTGTTTTAAAAAATGCTAATGTTTCTTCTGATCTTGAAACTCAAATTACTGGAGAGTCTTTGTTTAATGATGGTACAGCTGTTGTTGCATTTATAACTTTATTAGGTTTGGCTACAGGAACGCTAGAATTCTCTTTTGGTAATATGTTGCTAACGTTAGCTCAAGAAATTTTTGGAGCTGTTTTTTTTGGTTTGGTAACTGGTTATTGTGCTTCTTTAATGTTAAGAGATTTAGATAGTTATCCTATAGAAATATTGACAACCCTTGCTTTATCTACTGCTGGATATAGTATTGCTGAACATTTGCATGTATCAGCTCCTTTGTCTGTTGTAGTAATAGGTTTAGTAGTAGGTTATAGAAGTAATTTATCTAAGAAGAAAGAAAATAGAGAGTATTTATTTAGTTTTTGGGGTTTGTTAGATGAATTATTTAATCTTATTCTATTTGGATTAATAGGATTAGAGGTTATTGCTTTATCTTTTAATTTACAAGATTTATGGTTAGGAGTTATAACTGTATTTGTTGTTTTATTTGCTAGGTATATTAGTGTGGTTACTCCTATAAGCATCTTGAATTATATTAATGAAGACAATACAAACACAGTAAAAATTATGACTTGGGGCGGACTAAGAGGTGGTATCTCAATTGCTTTAGCATTGTCATTGCCTCATTTTGAAGGACGAGAAATGTTTATAGTGGTTACATATGTTGTTGTGATATTTAGTTTGCTGATACAAGCAACTACATTAGGTCCGCTTGTTCGGTTTTTAGATAAAAATAAATAGTTTCTGTTTGAATATATAAAATTTTCCAATTTCATTAAACTTAAATATATGCTCTATCGTTTTATATTTCTTGTTTTTATACAATCTTTTATGTTTGTTTGTGTGCAAGCATACGGATCTACATCATATGATTCTCTTGCGTATGATTGTTTGAATAATTTAAGATCTAATTCTATAGAAAATGGTGTTTCTTATGATGATTTTGATAGATTCACCAAAGATGTTAAGTTATTAAATTATACAATTACCTCATCTAATTCCCAGAAATCCCTACAGGAAAACTGGGGGGTATATATTTCTAAAATGATTAATAAGAGAAGGTTAAATAAAGGAATTGAAATATTAAAAGATTTTAGAGTTCAGTTAGATGAAATAGGAAATAAATATAAAGTTGATCCTGAGTTGTTAGTTGCTATTTTAGGTATAGAAACTAATTACGGTGAAAATATGGGTAGTACTGATGTTTTGAATGCTTGGTTTACAAGGGCTTGTACCGAATCTAATGTTTTATGGAAAAAAAACTTCTATGCTTCTATTAAGATCTTGAGAGATGGTATAGTTGAAAAGAATAACTTTATTGGTTCTTGGAGTGGGGCTTTTGGAATGACTCAATTTATTCCAACATCTTTTTACGAATTGGCTGTTGATGGAGATGGGGATGGTGTTATAGATTTATATAATTCTTTCCTTGACGCAACAGCTTCTACAGCTAATCATTTAAAAAAACGTAATTTTAGTTGGCAATATAATATACCGGCAGTTATTGAGGTTTTATTACCAGAAGAGTTATTAGTGAATGTACCAAGTGATATTTATGCTGATTTTCTAGATTCTTCAAATAAACATACTTTAAAATATTGGTATGAAAATGGAGTTACAAGAGCGAACAATAAAAATTTCTTTTTGAATTTAACTAATGATTTAGAAACTTCTATATTTGCTCCTTCAGGATGTACAGGGCCTATATTTTTAGTTAGTGATAATTTTTATTCTATAGTTAATTATAATAGATCAAGGAGGTATGCGTTAGCAGTTTCGTTATTGTGTAATTTTTTTAAAGGTGAAGAGGCTATTCTTTATAAATCTTGGCCAAATTAATAATAGTCAATATTCTGTTAAGTTATATAATTACTCATTTTTTAAGTATTTATACAGTAATTCTTTGTCTTTTAGTATAATATTCCTATTTCTTACTATTATTAAATTTTCTTTCATTAGTTGTTTTAAAAGTCTACTGACAGTTTCTAGAGTTAACCCTAAAAAATTACCGATTTCTTCTCTACTCATTCTGAGTATAAAATTTGTTGATGAATATCCTAGTTGTTCATATTTTCTAGATAGATCAAGAAGAAAAGCGATAATTCTTTTCTTAGAGTTTATTATGTTTACTATTGATAGTAATGAGTGAAATTTTATTATTTCTTTGCTCATTATTCCACGAAATTGTAATTGTAATAAAGGCATTTGTTTAGATAATCTATCTAAATTCTTAATTTCTATAATACATAATTCTGAGTTTTCTAAAGCTATTGCTGAGGAGTTAGATTTTTCACTTATAAGATCATCTAAACCTATAATTTCTCCTGGTAAACAAAACTCTACTATTTTTTTTGTTGGTTGTTTATTATCTATTTGTATTTTAAAAGAACCATATCTGATGCCATATACAACTTGTTGTTGTTTTTTTATTAGTTCTTCTTTTTTTTTGACTTGTATTCTTTTATTTATCAATTTATCCAATTCTTCTATGTTATCTAATCCTGATGCTGCACATATATGACCTATTACGCATGAAGAACAGTTAGATGATATTGTGTTTTTATTAAATAAAGTTAAGTTTTTCATATCAATATATCTTTTTCTTGCATTCTTGAATTATTAGTTATGATACATATATGTAAAACATATAACAGATTTTTATTTTGATTGGTTGTAATATTAATTGGTTATAGTATTTTTAGGGGAAATAGCAAAATTTATTAGATGTTGTTAATAATTTATAACTTTGTTGTTCTTTAAATATTATTTTTGCTGGAGGTGTGATTGATTTTCATACTATATAGTTATTTAGTAAGTATTTTTTAAGTATTTAACATTGTAATTTTAATATGCCTTATTCCCAACTTTAATGTTATTAATATGAGATTTGATAAATTAACCACAAAATTCCAGCAGGTTTTTGCTGATGCCCAAAGTTTGGCCGTAGTAAATGACAATCAATATATAGAACCAATACATGTATTAAAAATATTGTTAAATGATTCTGAAGGATCAGCTGTTAGTTTGTTGGCTAGATCTGGGGCCTCTATTGAAAAAATAAACTCTTTTTTAGATAAATCTTTAAAGTCATTACCAAAAGTGCAAAATATAGATAATGTCCAAATTAGTAGAGATCTGCAATCTCTAATGATAGTTATGGAAAAAGAAGCACATCAGAGGAATGATAGTTATATATCTAGTGAATTATTTTTATTGGCAATCGCTTTAGACAAGGGAGATTTAGGAAAATCCCTGAAAGAATCAGGACTAAAAGTTGAATTATTAAAAGTAGCAATTCAAGAAATGAGAGGGTCTAGTAGTATTAATAGCTCTGATGATGAGCTAAATAGAAATTCATTAGCAAAATATACTACTGATCTTACTGCTAAAGCTAGTAGTGGTAAATTAGATCCAGTAATAGGTAGGGATGATGAAATAAGAAGAACTATTCAAATTTTGCAAAGAAGAACAAAAAATAATCCTGTGTTAATAGGGGAGCCAGGTGTTGGTAAAACTGCCATTGTAGAAGGACTTGCTCAAAGAATAGTAAATTCCGAAGTTCCTGATAACTTAAAAGGGAAAAAAGTTCTTTCTTTAGATATGGCTTCGTTAGTAGCAGGAGCGAAGTTTCGTGGTGAGTTTGAAGAGCGTTTGAAATCTGTTTTAAAAGAACTTTCTCTTGATAGTGGTAATAACATAATATTTATTGACGAACTTCATACTATTATGGGAGCAGGTAAAGCTGAAGGATCTATGGATGCTGGTAATATGCTAAAACCAGCCCTGGCTAGAGGTGATCTTCATTGTATAGGAGCAACTACTCTTGATGAGTATAGAAAATATATAGAAAAAGATGCTGCTCTAGAAAGAAGATTCCAGAAGGTTCTAGTTGATGAGCCGGATGTTGAATCTACTATTGCTATTTTACGAGGTTTAAGAGAGAGGTATGAAATACATCATGGTATACAAATTACTGATCCAGCTATAGTTGCGGCTGCTGAATTATCTAATCGTTATATCACTGATCGTTTCTTGCCTGATAAAGCTATTGATTTAATTGATGAGGCTGGTTCAAGAATTAGAATGGAGATAGACTCTAAGCCTGAAGTTATGGATAAACTAGATAGGAGAATCATTCAATTAAAAATAGAAAGAGAAGCGGTTAAAAGAGAAACAGATGAGTCATCTAAAAAAAGATTGTCTTTTATAGAAGAAGAGTTGGCTAAATTGCAGAGAGAGTATGGTGATTATGAAGACATATGGAAGTCAGAGAAAGCTGCTGTACAGGGAACCCAAGCAATTAAAGAAGAAATAGACAATTTGAAAGCTAAAATGGCTGAATTACAAAGAACAGGTCAATATGATAAATTAGCAGAGATACAGTATGCGGTATTACCTTCTTTGGAGTTAAGACTTAAGGCATCTGAAGCAGGGTTAGAAAATAATCATAATTCCGAAGAACGTAAATTTAAATTATTACGTATTCAAGTTGGAGCTGAGGAGATTGCTGAGGTTGTTTCTAGAGCAACAGGCATTCCTGTTTCTAAAATGATGAAGGGTGAGAGAGAGAAACTTTTACACCTTAATGATTTCTTGTCGTCTCGTGTTGTAGGTCAGAATGAAGCCGTGCAGGCTGTTTCAGATGCCATTCTTAGATCTCGAGCAGGGTTATCAGATTCAGCAAGACCATCTGGATCTTTCTTATTTTTAGGACCAACCGGAGTTGGGAAAACTGAGTTGGCTAGAGCATTAACTGAGTTTATGTTTGATTCTAGCGATCATATTATTCGTGTTGATATGAGTGAGTTTATGGAGAAACATTCTGTTGCTAGATTAATTGGAGCTCCTCCTGGTTATGTTGGTTACGAAGAAGGTGGTTATTTAACAGAGGCTGTTCGTAGAAAACCTTATTGTGTTATTTTGCTTGACGAAATAGAAAAGGCTCATCCAGATGTATTTAATATATTACTGCAAGTTTTAGATGATGGGCGTTTAACAGATGGGCAAGGTAGAACCGTTGATTTTAGAAACTCTGTTATTATTATGACTTCTAATCTTGGATCAAGTGAGATTCAAAATATGCATGAGAAAACATATGAGGATGTTAGAGAGGTAGTGTTAGAAAAATTGAAACAGGTTTTAAGGCCAGAATTTCTAAATCGTATTGATGATATAGTTGTTTTTCATAATTTAGAAAGAAAACATATGAATTCTATAGTTAGAATTCAACTTGAGAGACTTAAATATCGTATAGAGAATAAAGGTATGTATATAAATCTTTCAGATGAGGCTATTTCTGAGTTATCTAATGTTGGGTTTGATCATCAGTTTGGAGCTAGACCTCTTAAACGAGCTATTCAAAATAAGATTGAGAATCCATTGGCTAGATTAATAATAGAAGGCAATTATGTTGTTGGTGATACTATATTTATTGATTTCCAAGACAATGATTTTGTGTTTAGTAAGTTAGATCATTAAGAGGTATAGGGGGCTCTCTAAAATTTGTTTTTTAGAGAGCCCTGTTTGTGTATTATGACTTAATTTTATTTATTAGATTTTGGCCGTTTCTAATGTTAGATATCCATGAAATCCAGAATTTTCTAAAAGGATTTAATGATATAAAATTTTCTAGAATTACTCTTTTGTTTGCTTTTAACTCTTGAAGTAGTTCGTAATACATAGCAGTTATTGAAATATGAAATGTGTTTATTTTCAAGTCTTCTGAAGAATATTTATTTATGGTTTCTTCATATATATGAAGAGTTTTTTGTATTTGATAATCAATTAGATTTATAAATTTCTCTGAATATTTTGTATTTAAAAATTCATCTAGGTCTATATTAAAATTATCTAATTCTTCGATAGGAATGTACACATTGCCATTTAACTTATCTCTCCCTATGTTTCTTATAATTTTCGTCATGGTTATTGCTTTATTTAATTCTAATTCAAATGTTTTATTGTTGTTAGAATTATTAATTTCTTCAAAAATTTTATAGATAAGTATATTTGAATTCCAATAGTTATTATTTAAGTCTTCTATATTATGGTAGTATTTTTTTTCTATTAAATTTTCCATTTTATCTATATATTGAATAAGTATTTCTTTTATTCTAGGATATTGTTGTACATGTTTCTCCAGTGATTGAATAATATAATTATTATTTTGAATGGTGTTTATATTAAGAATTTGTTGTCTCCACCATGATAGTTGTGTATAAGAGGCTATAGTTATGTTTTTTCTTAATATAATTTCCTCTATTTTTTTGCTTAAGGCATAGGATGCAGATAGTATTTTCTTTTGATTATTTTTTAAAAGATTAATTGCATAATATAAACTAGATTGTTTTTGTGCTATTTGTAGATAACAGTATTTATCTGGATCCATATAATTTGATGTGTAAATTATTTAATATTTTTTATTAAAAAACATGAAGATTTATCGTTAATTTAATTCTAACATTTCTATATAAAAATATGGCTAAATCTAAGTCTATATATGTATGTTCTCAATGTGGAACTACAAGTTTAAAATGGCAGGGTAAATGTTCGTCATGCAATTCTTGGAATTCATTCGATGAAAAGCCAGTAGAGATTTTCGATAATTCTTCATCTAAGTATTCATGGTCATTAACTTCTTCTGTTAAAACTCTTTCAGAGGTAGAGGCCAAAGATGTAATAAGAATCTCTACTGGCTTAAGTGAATTTGATAGAGCTTTAGGTGGGGGGTTAATAATAGGGTCAGTTATCTTGATTGGAGGTGATCCAGGTATAGGTAAGTCAACTTTATTATTACAGTCTTTATCTTTTTTATCAAGTCAATATAATGTTTTGTATGTAACTGGTGAAGAGTCTGTAGAACAGATTGCTTTAAGAGCCCGTCGTCTTAATTTATCTTCAGATAATAACTTAAAATTATTAGCTGAAATTAATTTAACACAAATCATAAATATAATAAATCTACATAATCCTTTAATTGTTGTTATAGATTCAATACAAACTATATACAGTGATGAATTGCATTCATCACCAGGATCATTATCTCAGGTAAAAGATTGTGCTTCAAAGTTAACTAGGGTAGCAAAAGAGGCTGGTATTATAGTATTCATGGTAGGTCATCTTACAAAAGATGGAACTATAGCTGGTCCTAGGGTATTAGAACATATGGTAGATACAGTTCTATATTTTGAAGGAGATCAAAATTCTTCTTTTAGGTTAATAAGATCTTTTAAAAATAGATTTGGTGCTGTAAATGAATTAGGAGCATTTGCCATGACTGACAAGGGGTTACGCTGTGTTTCTAATCCTTCTGCTTTGTTCTTGTCTAATCATATTAACCAAGTTCCAGGATCTTGTATTATGGCCACACAAGAAGGATCTAGAACGTTATTAGTCGAAATTCAAGCATTAGTTAATAAATCATATTCTTTATCGACACGTAAAATATTAAGTGTTGGTTTAGATTCTAATAGATTATCTATGGTTTTAGCTATTCTTTATAAACACGGTGGATTTCCAACATTTGATAAAGATATATTCGTAAATGTTGTTGGGGGAGTTAAGATATCAGAACCTGCTTCTGATCTAGCTGTTTTATTAGCTATAGTATCTTCTTTGTTGAATCTACCGATACCTTTAAAATTGTTTGCTTTTGGGGAAATAGGACTATCTGGTGAAATCAGACCTGCTATTAAGGGGCAGGAAAGATTAAAGGAAGCTTCCAAACTTGGTTTTAGAACGGCGTTAATACCAACTCAAAATGCACCAAAAGAAATTATATCTGATCTTAAAATTATAAAAGTGAGTAGTGTTAGTGAAGTTATTGGTGTTATAAATACTTTTAATAAATAGCTAGAGATATATAAATAATATTGTCTAGCTATTTATTATATATCATTTATTCAAAATTTCGTTGAAATGGTATTGCATCAACTATTTTCTTGTCAAATTTTTTGTAATATTCTGAGTAGACTGGAGCCATTGCTGTTGCAAAGTCAGCTCTATCAACTTCAGTTACTTGTATGCCGCACTCCATTAATTTTTCCACACCACTTTTTTCAACATCATCAACAAAATCTCTCATTCTAGTACTAGCAGCTTTTCCTGCTTTATTAAAATATGATTTATCTATATTAGGTAATTTCTTGTATAGTTTCTCAGATGCTAATATCAGGGCTGGTGCGTACACATGACCAGATAGAGATAAATATTTCTGTGTATGTGATAATTGAGTGAAAAGTATAACAGCCAAAGAATTTTCTTGCCCGTCAATTTTTCCGCTTTTTATTTCATCAAAAGCTTCAGTTAGAGTCATAGGAACTGGGTCGATACCTATATATCTGAAACCTTCTATATGGATAGAATTTTTTGGTGTTCTTATTCTTAGTCCCTTGGCATCTTCTGGAGTTAGTACAGGTCTTACATTATTTGTTAAATGACGGAAACCTTGTTCACCCCATGCTAAAGCTATTAAACCTTTGGAAGGAAATTTTGCGAGAATATTTCTTCCTACAGGGCCATCTAGAACATTTCTAGCATGAGTTAAATCATGCATTAAAAAAGGTATATCAAACATTCCTATTTCTGGAATCATATCCATGATAGTACTGGTAGATACAATAGCTAGGTCAATCTTACCATTTTGTAGACCTTCTATTACATCTCGCTCAGATCCTAGTTGATTGTTAGGAAATGTTACAACTTTATATTTACCTTTACTGCTAGATTCTAGAGTCTCAGCGAACGCATTCGCTGCCGTACCATAGTGTGAATTGCCGTGAAGAGAGTGAGCCATTCTCAATCTAACCTCAGTCAATGTTTTATCTTTTTCAGCTGATGCTGGGGCATATGCTATTATTGCTGATAAGGCTAACGCAACACTGGCAAGCCAAACATTACGCATTCGTCTACTCCTGAAAAATCCAAAGAAGTGTTCTAAAAAATAAGCAATCATGATTTAGAAAATATTCTAATTAAAATATTTTCTAAAATTTTGCTATAAGATTTCGAACCTTATAAGTTTCTAAACTAAAATTAGTTTTCAACTAAATATTTTTTAATCAATTATGACATTTGCTGAGTATAAAGCATTAAATGCCAACGGTTTTAAATTATATATTTGTTAATTTATATACTTATTTTTAATATCTAATCAAATATTTTTTTGGAACTTTGATTGCATACAGTGTTCATATTATCCAAAAAAATATTTTCTAACAAGCTTTGATGTAATAATAATTAAAACTATTAAAATTATTTTTTACGTTTTATCAAAGATCACTTGTGCTAAGCTAGATATTTTTATTGTTTTTTGTAAAAAAGTAAGTTTTTGTTGTACGATAACAATTATTCTAATATTAGAATATCAAATAATTTATAGATTATCTTAATTTTTTCTTTTTTTGTAATTACTCGAATTTTTTCTATATTTTTTGATTGTTTCTGAAAAGATGTATTTAATTTTTTAATCATATGATGATTAATAATGATTTAGTTATATTTTATCAACTTTTATATTCTTAAAAAATTTTCATGAAAGTGTACTCAAATAATTAATGTCCTTTGTTTTATGATATTAAATTAAGATTGTTACATTAAGTTAATTAGGCATAACAACAATTATAATATATTGTTTATTTTTTATATATTTAAGAGTTATTTACATATGTTATTAGCAATTTGTCTATTATTAATATTAGTAATATTAAATATTAAGATCTTGGTTGATTTTAAGAGTTTTAATTATAAAAACGATTTTTCTATTTATTTAGATAGTGTTACGAATTTAGAGTCTAGTATTCATAGTGATATTATTGAAACTCAAAAGATACTTCGTAGTGATTTTTTGGATTCTATTCGTTCTTTGCAAGTAGAGTTAAATGCTTCTCATAATAAGTTAAGAGATACTATAAATAGAGATGCTTATAATAATCGAACTGAGCTTACTTCTTCATTTATTCAGTTTTCTGCTAGTTTTACAGATAGATTGCATGGTTTAATAGAAATAAATGATAGACGTATGCAAGAAATAAGAACTACTTTGGAAAATAGGTTAGATATTTTACAAAAAAATAATACATCTAAATTAGATGAAATTAGATGTATGGTAGATGAAAAACTGCATTCAGCTTTGGAAAAACGTTTAGGAGAGTCTTTTAGAATTGTTTCAGAGCGTTTAGAGGCTGTTCATAAAGGACTTGGTGAAATGCAAAGTTTGGCAGTTGGAGTTGGTGACTTGAAAAAAGTTTTGAGTAATGTTAAAACTAGAGGCACATGGGGTGAAGTTCAACTTTCTAGATTGATTGATGATATTATGACACCCAGTCAATATGGGAGAAATGTTAAACTTATACCTAATAGTGATTTAATAGTTGACTTTGCAATTAAATTGCCTGGAAATCAAAATGATGGTAATCCAGTATGGTTACCAATAGATTCTAAATTTCCTAAGGAAGAATATGATAGGTTAATTGATGCAAATGAAAAAGGAAATTCTGATTTAGCTAAAGTAGCTTCTGTATCTTTAGCTAGGGCTGTAGAAGTACAAGCTCGTATAATATCATCAAAGTACATAGCACCTCCTTATACAACTGAGTTTGCTATCATGTTTCTTCCTACAGAGGGTTTATATGCAGAAGTTATGAGATATCCTGGTTTATTTGATAAGTTACATAATTTACATATTACTGTGGTTGGTCCTAGTAATTTAGCTGCTCTTTTGAATAGTTTGCAAATAGGATTCCGAACCATAGCAATAGAAAAAAGGTCCTCAGAAGTATGGAATATACTGAGAGCGGTTAAAACTGAGTTTTCTAAGTTTGGTGAGTCTCTAGCAAGTGTAAAGAAAACACTAGAGAATGCTAGTAACAAATTAGGACAAACAGAAGTTAGATCTAGAGTTATGTTGCGAAATTTAAAATCACTTGAATTTCTCCCAGAAGAAAAATTATCTGATGTTTTATCTGATATGGATTCAAGTGATGATTTATCTATGTAGTAGTTAATTTAAATAGTTTTAATATTACTTTTCTTATTATGAAAAAACAAAATGATTTAAAACGATTTGCAGCTAAAGCAGCTCTAAATTATATAAAACCTATTGTGTCAAAAGATTTAATATTAGGGGTAGGTACTGGATCTACTACTAATTATTTTATAGAAGAATTATCTTCTTTGAAAGAAGAGATATATGGTGCAGTTGCAAGTTCTAAAGCAACAGAGGACTTGTTGCTTAAGAATAATATTAAGGTGTTTGATTTAAATGATTTATCAGAATTAGATATTTATATTGATGGGGCTGATGAAATAGATGAGTCTCTAATGATGATTAAAGGAGGTGGAGGTGCTTTAACTAGAGAAAAGATAGTAGCTTCTTCATCAAAAGAATTTATATGTATTGCAGATGAGTCAAAGTTCGTTCTTTCTTTAGGTAAGTTTCCTTTGCCAATTGAAATAATACCAATGTCTAAATCATTATTATGTAAGTATATAACTTCAATAGGAGGTCATCCTGTTTTGAGGGATGGTTTTTTAACTGATAATGGAAATTTAATTATTGATGTGTATAACATTAGTATAGATGATCCTTTAGAAATGGAAAAAACATTAAATAATATCCCAGGTGTTATTACTTGTGGTCTATTTGCAACTAGGAAAGCTGACAGATTAATTTTGTCAGGTTTAAAAGGTGTTACTATGCGTATATAGTAATATATACGGAATATAACCTTACTAAATGGTAGGGTTATATCCATCAGCTTCTATTTTTTCATCTTCGAATAAGAATGATTCCATTTTTTTTCTTAGAAAATTTCTAGATTTAACATCAGCAAGATTTAGACGATTTTCGTTGATTAATCTTGTTTGGATTGATTGCCATTCTTCCCATGCAGTCTTTGAAATATTATCCCATATGCGTTTTCCAAGCATACCAGGGAAAGGTGGTTTTTCTAAACCTTCTGTTTCGCATTTTAATTTGATGCAGTTAACAATATGTTTTGACATTTTTATACCCCTATTGTTTTAATAAAACTAAATTTTTTTATAAAAATTAAACTATTTCTGGATCTGTTATAATTATTTTGTTTTTCTTTTGGCAAATCTTTTATATTTCCTTTAATAAATCCTCTTTTTAGAAACCAGTGTGATGTCCTAGTTGTTAAAGCAAATAAGTAATCTAAACCAAGTTTTTTTGCTTTAGACTCCACATGTCTTAAAAGTAGTTCACCTTCTCCAGAGCTTTGCCATTCTGGATGAACTATTAAACAGGCTAATTCAGCCATTTTTTCTTCTTCGAAAATATATAGTGCAGCACACCCGTATATAATTCCATCATGTTCTAGAACAGTAAAATTTTCCAGGTCTCTCTCTATCAAACTTTTTGGTCTAGGTATTAAAGTACCATCAGATTCTAAAGGTTCTATAAGACTTACTATAGCTCCGACATCATCAATAGTAGCAGCTCTTAGATCGTCTAGATTATCTTCTACAATCATATTACCAACTCCATCGTGTGTAAATATTTCTAATAACACACTGCCATCCATAGAGTATGGGAGTATATGTGCCCTTGCAACTCCTTTTTTTACAGCTAAGGCGGCATTTTCTAAGAATTTTTTTGTTTCATTGTCAATGTCATTATTTTTTATCAAAAGTTCTGCTTTAGCTCTAGCTATTTCTGCATCTATAGATCCATTCTTATTTATAAGACCAGAAGAGGAAGATAAAAATATTAGTTTTTCTGCTCTTAGTGCAATTGCTGTATTAGCTGCTAGTTCTTCCATGCTTAAATGGAAAGC
The DNA here is from genome assembly GCF_000340795.1 of Candidatus Kinetoplastibacterium desouzaii TCC079E. Taxonomy (NCBI): domain Bacteria; kingdom Pseudomonadati; phylum Pseudomonadota; class Betaproteobacteria; genus Candidatus Kinetoplastidibacterium; species Candidatus Kinetoplastidibacterium desouzai. The sequence goes on from NC_020294.1 coordinate 222,143, forward strand.
ATCTCCAGTTGGAGAAAATCCTAGTGGAGATAGTAGAACTACAGAGGATCCTTTTTCTATAGCAGATCTAATGGACTCAGTGTCTACTTTTCTAACTTTACCTGTATGTTGAAAATCAATGCCATTTACGATGCCTACAGGGCTTGCGGTGATAAAGTTTCCAGATATTACTCTTATTTGTGAATGAGACATTGGAGTATTTGGCAACCCTTGACTAAAAGAAGCTTCTATATCCAATCTTATTTCTCCGGCTGCTTCTTTCGCACATTCAAGAGAAGCAGAATCAGTAGGTTTTAATAAACATCCATTAAAATTCTGAGGCAGCCCTTTAAGACGAAGTTGCTCATTGATTTGTGGTCCTGATCCATATATAAGTACTAATCTAATTCCAAGTGCAGATAATAAAGATAGATCCTGTACTAAGGTGTTTAGTATGCCATCTTGTATTAATTCTCCATTGAATGCGATGATAAAAGTTTTTCCGCGGAATGCATGTACATAAGGAGCAACTTCTCTAAACCATCTAACAAATTGAGATTTAGAGTTATCTTGAGCCTCATGAGAATAAGGTTTTTCTATTTCCATAGTGTCTATATAATTGTGTATGTTTATGTAATAATTAATTTAAATCAATATATGTTTTTATTAAATCATTTGTTTGCTAGATTATAAAAATTTTAACAAAACAATAAAACTAATTTATATAATACTTACTTTATACTCATAAAATAATTTATTTTGTTATTAAAAATTAGTCAATTGTTAGAATTATCCATTTATTATATAAATTCATTATAATTTTTTATTTATGTTAGAAAACTCTAAAAAATCAGTTTCTTTTGTTCATCTTCGTGTTCATTCGGAATATTCTATTGTAGATGGTTTAATAAAAATTAATGATCTAGTAGATGGAGTTATTAAATTAAAGCAACCTGCTGTGGCTTTAACGGATCTGTCAAATCTTTTTGGTGCCTTAAAATTTTATAAGTATTCTCGATCGAGAGGTATAAAGCCAGTTATCGGATGTGATGTATGGTTATCTAACGATGAAGATAAAAGTAAACCGCATAGGATTCTGATTCTTGTTCGTAATAATGCTGGATATTTAAATTTATGCAATCTTATTACAAAATCTTATTTAACAAATCAGACAGATGGTAGAGTAGAAATTCGTAAAGAATGGCTGGTATCTCAAGAAGGTTTGATAATTTTATCAGGTGGTATTCATGGAGATGTTGGTCATGCTTTGAGGAGCGGAAGAAAAGATTTAGCTTTATCTTTGATAAAACAGTGGAAATTTATGTTTCCTGACTCATATTATATTGAGATTCAAAGATCTGGATTAAGTGAAGAGGAAGAGTATATACAATTAGTTGTACCAATTTCTTCGGATGAAAATATACCGATAGTAGCCACTCATCCTGTCGAGTTCTTAGAAAAGAGTCATTTTAAATCTCATGAAGTAAGAGTTTGCATTGCTGATGGCAAACATCTAACAGATGTTAATAAGAATCATTTTTTTACAGAAAAGCAATATTTATTAAGTTCTGAAGAAATGATTGATTTGTTTGCTGATATTCCATCAGCATTATCTAATTCTATTGAAATAGCTAAACGTTGTAATATCAATCTTCAGATAGGTAAGCCAATGCTTCCAAATTTTGAAGTTAGAGATGATATTTCTTTAGAGTTTTATTTAAAACAATTATCTAGTAGCGGTCTAACAAAGAAACTAAATAGTATTTATCCAGAGTCTAACGATGAGTTTAAGAGTATATATTACGAGCGTTTGGACAAAGAATGTAAAACTATTATACAAATGGGATTTGCTGGATATTTCTTAATCGTTCAGGATTTTATTAATTGGGCTAAAAATAATGGTGTTCCAGTAGGTCCCGGTCGTGGATCTGGAGCTGGTTCTCTAGTTGCTTACTCACTTGGAATTACAGATTTAGATCCTATAAAATATGATTTATTGTTTGAGAGATTCTTAAATCCTGAACGTGTTTCTATGCCAGATTTTGATATTGATTTTTGTCCTGATAATAGAGATAGAGTTATAGATTATGTTAAGAATAAATATGGTAGTGATTCTGTTAGTCAGATAGTAACTTTTGGAACTTTTGGGGCAAAGGCTGTTATTCGTGATGTGGGAAGAGTATTAGGTTTGCCTTATTCTTTATGTGATAGTTTATCTAAATTGATCCCTTTTAATCCAGTAGATCAGTGGTCATTAGAAAGAGTTATAAATTCAGAGCCATCATTTAAAAGTCGTTATAATCAAGAAGAGGAAGTTAAAAATTTAGTGGATTTAGCTATGCCTTTAGAAGGTTTAGTTAGAAATGTTGGTATGCATGCAGGTGGTGTTTTAATTGCGCCTGGTAAGCTAACAGATTTTTGTCCTTTATATTGTCAACCAGGGCAAGAAACTAGTATAGTCTCTCAATTTGATAAAGATGATGTTGAATTAGCTGGATTGGTAAAATTTGATTTTCTAGGTTTAAGAAATCTTACTGTCTTAGATTGGGCTGTTCGTTATGTTAGGAGTTTTAATAAAGATGAAAAAGATTTTGATTTAGCTAATTTAGAACTTGATGATAAACTTACTTATAACCTTCTTTGCAATGGCAATACCACGGCTGTTTTCCAATTAGAATCTAAAGGCATGAAGGATTTATTGAAGAGATTAAAACCAAATACTTTTGAAGATATAATAGCTGTTTTAGCTTTGTATAGACCAGGACCTTTAGAATCTGGAATGGTCAATGATTTTGTAAATAGAAAACATGGATTGTCGACGATAAATTATTTTCATCCTATATTGGAAAGTATTCTAAAAAGTACGTATGGAGTGATAGTTTATCAAGAACAGGTCATGTTAATTTCTCAAGTTGTTGGTGGATATTCTTTAGGAGGGGCTGATTTATTACGTAGAGCAATGGGTAAAAAGGACCCTGAGGAAATGTCTAGGCACCGTGTTTTGTTCGAAAAAGGAGCTGTTAATAAAGGTTATAGTCCACATCTTGCAATTAAATTATTTGATTTAATGGAAAAATTTGCAGGTTATGGTTTTAATAAATCTCATTCAGCTGCTTATGCCTTGATAGCATATCAGACAGCTTGGTTAAAGGCTCATTATCCTTCTGAATTTTTTGCGGCCTCTATGTCATCTGATATGGATGATACGGACAAGATAAAAGTTTTATTTAATGATGCTAAAAACAACTCTATTGATATTTTGCCTCCTGATATTAATTTGTCTAATTTTAGATTTGAGCCAATTAATAGTCATAGCATAAGATACGGTTTAGGAGCTATTAAGGGTGTTGGCAAGAGTGCTATTGAGGAAATAGTTAAGATAAGAGAATTAGCTGGAAACTTTAAAAGTTTATTTGATTTTTGTTATAGGGCGTCTAAAATTATTAATCGTCGGTCTATAGAATCACTGGTTAAATCTGGAGCTTTTGATTCTTTAGATCCCAATAGAGCATTTTTATTTTCTTCTTTAGATATAGCTATAAATGCAGCAGATCAAAAACAAAGAAATCGTAACCAATCTTCTTTGTTTGATTCTGCTGAAGAAGCTGTCGTGGATGTTTCTATAAAGGATAGTGTTATAAATTGGGATTTACATAAGAAGCTTATAGAAGAGAAATCTGCATTAGGTTATTATTTTAGTGATCACTTATTTAATTGTTGGGGCAAGGAAATAAGAAGAGCAATGCCTAAAAAACTAATTGATGTAGAACCTCATGCTAAGGCACAATTTATTTGTGGTGTTTTAGTTAGCATTCGAAGTGTTATAACGCGTAGAGGTAAAATAGTAATTGCTTTATTAGATGATGCTACTAAACAATTGGAGGTTGCTATTTATGCTGAAATTTATTCTGAATATCGTGATTTTTTAAAAGAAGATAATCTTATAGCTATTAAAGGAATAGTTAGTAAAGATGATTATTCTGGAAATATTAGAATAGTTGCAGAAAAGGTGCTTGATTTACAAGCGATTAGAATTCTTATGGCTAAATCTTTAGTTCTGCATATTAAAGATAATGTAATAGATACTGCTAGTATTAGATCTATTATAGAAAAGCACAATTCATATATTAATAATAAAGAATCTTTAGTATCTATATTCGTGTTCTATGAGAACAATGTAAAAAAATTCTCTTGTAAAGTTAAATTAGGGGATCGCTGGATGGTTGTTATTACAGATAATTTATTATCTGAACTGAAAAATCTTATAGGTTCTGATTTTATAGATATTGTTTATTAAATAAAGTTAATTAGTGTGCTTATATTGAGTGATTATTAAATTTATTAGTATGTTTGTTAATAAATTTTTCTTAGTAATAATTAATTTTAATTAAGTGTTTGTATTGTTTAAATAGTTTTTTATTAAAAACTTTTACATTATGAGTCTTTAATATAGTTTAATGTGTTTATAAACATATCATTTATATTTGTTTATAATTCAAAATTTTTCAATAAAAATAGAATGTTAACTTTTCTCTTTATTATGACATATCCAAGACGAAACAAGTTTTTCATTTTTTGTTAAAATGTGTTTGTATATTGATTCTTGACTAAAGTTATAATTTTATAATTAATTTTTTAAATTAGAGAGAGATATTTTTGCAATTTTACAATCAATCTAAATATAGCGATCAGAGAAGAGCTGGAAATTTATTTCTAAGAGTTTGTGGTGATGTGAAAAAATATTGGTTGATAATATCTGTGGCTATAGTTTTGATGGTTTTAGCTGCTGCTACTCAGCCAGCATTAGCGCTTATTATGAAACCTCTTTTAGATAAGGGATTCTCTGGAGATTATTCTAATTGGTTTTTTATTCCATTCTTATTATTTATTTTAGCTGTAATTAGGAGTGTTTGTAACTTTTGTAGTTCTTATTTGTTTGCTCTTATATCAAATAATATATTATTTGATATAAGAGCAAACATGTTTGAAAAATTGCTTGGTTTGCCTGATAAGCATTATGCAAATAGCAATCATAGCAGGTTATTAAATAAATTTACTATAGATGCAAATAATATTACAAATTCAGTTAATGAGGTAATAATTGTTTTAATTCGTGAGAGCACTATATTGTTGGCGTTATTAGTGGTTTTATTTTATCTATCATGGCTATTGACCTCAATTGTTATAATTATGTTACCTATCATGGTAATTGTAACAAGAGTTTTTATAAAACGCATAAAGAAAATAAGTCAAAACACTTTAGGAATGAATGCTGAATTGACTCGTGTCGTGAGTGGGGCTATAAAAGGTCAACGTGTTATTAAATTATTTAATGGTTATGATATAGAAAAAAATCGTTTTCATTTTATTAATAAAAATTTACGAAATTTTGCTATGCGAGCTGCTATTGCTGATTCTGCATTATCTCCTATAATGCATCTGTGTGTTGCTTTATCTGTTGCTATTGTTATTTTCGTGGCTTTAAGTCAGGCTAATTTTAGCATGCTTACTGTTGGAGAGTTTGGTGCTTTTATAGCAGCTTTAGCTCAAATACCTGATCCAATGAGAAAATTGACCAATATTACTGGCAAATTACAAAAGGCACTTGTTTCAGCTGAGAGTGTTTTTTCTCTGATTGATGCTAGGATTGAAAGCGACTTTGGGAATAATGTATCATCTTATGATATAAAAGGTGATATAGATTTTGTAAATGTTAATTTTAAATTTCCTGGCAATAAAGAATCTATAATAAAAAACGTTTCTTTCAGTATTAAGTCTGGGGATGTTGTAGCTTTAGTTGGGCGTTCTGGTAGTGGAAAGACCACTTTGGTAAATATGTTACCAAGATTTATTGATCCTGACGAAGGTAGTATTTTGCTAGATAAATGTGATATTAAGAATATGACCTTAAAATCATTAAGAGCTAATATTTCTTTTGTGGGTCAGGATGTAGTTTTATTTAATGATAGTATTTTTGCAAATATTTGTTATGGTTCTTCTATTAAGGTTACAGATAAAGATGTTGAGTCAGCTTTGGATGCTGTTAATTTACTAGATTTTGTCAAAAGTTTGCCTAAAGGGTTATATACCAATATTGGTGAAGATGCTTTGCGATTATCTGGAGGACAAAGGCAAAGATTGGCTATAGCAAGAGCATTTATTAAGAATTCTCCTATTATTATACTAGATGAAGCAACATCTGCATTAGATAACGAGTCAGAGAGATATATTCAAGATTCATTAGAAAAACTAATGTCTGGTAGGACTACACTTATTATTGCTCATAGATTATCAACAGTAAGGAAAGTCGATTGTATATTTGTTATGGATTCAGGAACAATTATAGAACATGGTTCGCATCTAGAGCTTTTGCATAAACATGGGGTTTATGCCTCATTATATAGAATGCAATTTGATGATTGATCATAATAAAACTATATCATATTCTTCTTGATTGTACCTATTCTCAACTATTAGAGATACAGGTTTTTTTATTTGGTCGCACAAGTTAGACAAATGGTGATTTTCTTCTAAAAACATATCTATTATTTTCTGAGATGCTATTATTTTAAATTCTTTTGGATTAAATTGTTTTGATTCTTGTAATATTTCCCTGAGAATTTCATAACAAATTGTTCGTGTGGTTTTAATCATGCCATTAGAATTACAAACATTACAAGGTTCGCATAGCTTGCTTATTAAAGAATCTCTAGTTCTTTTTCTTGTCATTTCTATTAATCCAAGTTTACTAAAATCACCTATGGTTGTTTTTGTTCTGTCTTTAGATATAGATTTCTTTAGTTCGTTAAGAACTGCATTTTTATGATATTGATCATCCATATCTATAAAATCTATTATTATTATTCCACCAAGGTTTCTTAAGCGTAATTGTCTAGCTATAGCATTAGTTGCTTCAAGATTGGTTTTGAAAATAGTTTCTTTGAAATTTTTCCCTCCTATAAATCCTCCGGTATTTACGTCTATTGTGGTTAGGGCTTCAGTTTGTTCTATTATGAGATAGCCTCCAGATTTTAATTTTACCTTTTTGGACAAAGCAGTATCAATTTCCTGGTCTATATTGGCTATTTCAAATATTGCTCTTTCTTCTCCATAATATTGGATTTTATGTTGTATGGAAGGGTTGAAAATTTTCGACCATTCTATAAGTTTTGTTGTTGTCTGTTTGGAGTCTATTTTTATTGTTTTAGTATTTGATGTTACTATGTCTCTCATAACTCTTTGAGCTAGATCTAAATCTTGATATATTATAGATGGCGCATTGTGGCATTTAGTAGATGCTATTATTCTATTCCAAAGAGTGTTTAAATATTTTAAATCTATTAATATATCCTCGTTTGTGGCGTTTTCTGCCTGGGTTCTTGCTATAAATCCTCCTTTCTGGCCTGTTGTTAGAGATTGTATTTTTATTTTTAATGCTTCTCTATCTTCTTCGTTTTGAATTTTTTGAGATATTCCTATATGGCAAATATCTAGAGGCATGTATACCAATATTCTTCCAGCTATACTTAATTGTGTTGATAAGCGAGCTCCTTTTGTTCCTATTTGATCTTTTATTACTTGAGTAAGAATATGTTGCCCAGCAAATATTAATTTTTCTATTGGAATAGTAGTATTTGTTTGAGATTTTTCATTGCGATTTTCTCGTAAATCAGAAACATGAATAAAGGCAGAACGGTCTAATCCAATATCAACAAAAGCACTTTGTAATCCAGGTAGTATTCTTAATACTTTTCCTAGGAATATATTTCCCACCATGCTTTGTTGTATGTTATGTTCGATGTGTAGTTCTTGAACTACTCCATTTTCAAGTAAAGCAACTCTTGTTTCAAAATTAGTTGCGTTGATAAGAATATCTTCATTTATAAGGCTAGGAGGCATGGTTTTTTTATCAGAATAGTGTATTATTATTTTATATAAATTAAATCAATCAAATTTAACATTATACTTTGTAATGAAATTATTGAAATATTTCAATAATTTCAAAATATTTCTTGACAGTGATCAATTTATAGAAGATAATCACTTCTTCCTTCGCAAATAATTGTTTGTGATTGAGCTCTTTAACAACTGAACAACCGATAATTGTGAGTACTTGATGCTAGTTTTGAGACATATTTTATATGTCAGGCTAAAAAACACAAGTACTCATTAAAAAAATAATTTTTTAGATTATGTCTAAAAACTCGTTTATTTTTTTGAGTAGCGACGTATTTTTCAATTTATTGAATTTACGTAATAACTAGAGATTAAACTGAAGAGTTTGATCCTGGCTCAGATTGAACGCTAGCGGAATGCTTTACACATGCAAGTCGAACGGCAGCACGAACTTCGGTTTGGTGGCGAGTGGCGGACGGGTGAGTAATGTATCGGAACGTGCCCAGTAGCGGGGGATAACTACGCGAAAGCGTAGCTAATACCGCATACGCCCTAAGGGGGAAAGCGGGGGATCTTAGGACCTCGCACTATTGGATCGGCCGATATCGGATTAGCTAGTTGGTGAGGTAATGGCTCACCAAGGCGACGATCCGTAGCTGGTCTGAGAGGACGACCAGCCACACTGGGACTGAGACACGGCCCAGACTCCTACGGGAGGCAGCAGTGGGGAATTTTGGACAATGGGGGAAACCCTGATCCAGCCATTCCGCGTGTGCGATGAAGGCCTTAGGGTTGTAAAGCACTTTTGGCAGGGAAGAAACAGCATTAGTTAATACCTAATGTGAATGACGGTACCTGCAGAATAAGCACCGGCTAACTACGTGCCAGCAGCCGCGGTAATACGTAGGGTGCAAGCGTTAATCGGAATTACTGGGCGTAAAGAGTGCGCAGGCGGTTCGGAAAGAAAGATGTGAAATCCCAGGGCTTAACCTTGGAACTGCATTTTTGACTACCGAACTAGAGTGTACCAGAGGGAGGTAGAATTCCGCATGTAGCAGTGAAATGCGTAGATATGCGGAGGAACACCAATGGCGAAGGCAGCCTCCTGGGGTAACACTGACGCTCATGCACGAAAGCGTGGGGAGCAAACAGGATTAGATACCCTGGTAGTCCACGCCCTAAACGATGTCAACTAGCTGTTGGGGTCTTCGGATCTTAGTAGCGCAGCTAACGCGTGAAGTTGACCGCCTGGGGAGTACGGTCGCAAGATTAAAACTCAAAGGAATTGACGGGGACCCGCACAAGCGGTGGATGATGTGGATTAATTCGATGCAACGCGAAAAACCTTACCTACCCTTGACATGTCTAGAATCCCGAAGAGATTTGGGAGTGCTTGCAAAAGAACTAGAACACAGGTGCTGCATGGCTGTCGTCAGCTCGTGTCGTGAGATGTTGGGTTAAGTCCCGCAACGAGCGCAACCCTTGTCATTAGTTGCTACGAAAGGGCACTCTAATGAGACTGCCGGTGACAAACCGGAGGAAGGTGGGGATGACGTCAAGTCCTCATGGCCCTTATGGGTAGGGCTTCACACGTCATACAATGGTCGGGACAGAGGGTTGCCAACCCGCGAGGGGGAGCTAATCCCACAAACCCGATCGTAGTCCGGATCGTAGTCTGCAACTCGACTACGTGAAGTCGGAATCGCTAGTAATCGCGGATCAGAATGTCGCGGTGAATACGTTCTCGGGTCTTGTACACACCGCCCGTCACACCATGGGAGTGGGTTTTACCAGAAGTAGTTAGCCTAACCGTAAGGAGGGCGATTACCACGGTAGGATTCATGACTGGGGTGAAGTCGTAACAAGGTAGCCGTATCGGAAGGTGCGGCTGGATCACCTCCTTTAAGAGCTAAAGCTATGTATTAAGTGCTCACAATTATCGGTTGTTATTTAGCTGAGATTGGTAGTAAACAGGATTTGCAACAGATTCTCCATTGTAATTTGTGCTTTAAGGTGCTAATTTAATATATGTATGGGTCTGTAGCTCAGCTGGTTAGAGCACCGTCTTGATAAGGCGGGGGTCGTTGGTTCAAGTCCAACCAGACCCACCATTTCTTTGAGCAAGACCTTTAATAAATTGGGGGTGTAGCTCAGTTGGGAGAGCGCCTGCTTTGCAAGCAGGAGGTCATCGGTTCGATCCCGTTCACCTCCACCAAAATCAAGTTAGAGTTTAATTTTTAGGCTTATTTTAAGCTTAAAAATTAAGCTTTATAAGCTAATTGTTCTTTAAAAATCTAGAAGAGACGCAACGAAATATTAACTATAGTTGTTTTTTGTAACTATAGTATTAGGGTTTTGATTGCATTATATTTTAAAGAGTAAAATCTTTGGAATACTTATGAACAGCACAAACATATGTCAATATTTTTATAGCCTTTAGTGTTATAGGATCAAGTGACTAAGTGCATATGGTGGATGCCTTGGCGATCACAGGCGATGAAGGACGTAGTATCCTGCGAAAAGCTGCGGGGAGCTGGAAAACAAGCTTCGATCCGCAGATGTCCGAATGGGGAAACCCACTCCTTATTGGAGTATCTCTGATTGAATACATAGATCAGTAGAAGCGAACCGGGTGAACTGAAACATCTAAGTAACTCGAGGAAAAGAAATCAACCGAGATTCCGAAAGTAGTGGCGAGCGAAATCGGATCAGCCTTTACGTTTTAGCGTTATTGATAGTCGAAAGAGATGGAAATCTCTGCCATAGTAGGTGATAGCCCTGTAGACGAAATCTTTGATGTGGAACTAAGCGTAAGAAAAGTAGGGCGGGACACGTGAAATCCTGTTTGAATATGGGGGGACCATCCTCCAAGGCTAAATACTCGTGATCGACCGATAGTGAACCAGTACCGTGAGGGAAAGGCGAAAAGAACCCCGGGAGGGGAGTGAAATAGATCCTGAAACCGTATGCATACAAACAGTAGGAGCGGATTTATTCCGTGACTGCGTACCTTTTGTATAATGGGTCAGCGACTTACATTCAGTGGCAAGCTTAACCAAATAGGGGAGGCGTAGCGAAAGCGAGTCCGAATAGGGCGACATAGTCGCTGGGTGTAGACCCGAAACCAGATGATCTATCCATGGCCAGGTTGAAGGCACGGTAACACGTGCTGGAGGACCGAACCCACTAATGTTGAAAAATTAGGGGATGAGCTGTGGATAGGGGTGAAAGGCCAAACAAATCTGGAAATAGCTGGTTCTCTCCGAAAACTATTTAGGTAGTGCCTCACGTATTACTGTATGGGGTAGAGCACTGTTATAGCTAGGGGGTCATGGCGACTTACCAAACTATGGCAAACTCCGAATACGTACAAGTACAGCGTGGGAGACAGAGCACCGGGTGCTAACGTCCGGACTCGAAAGGGAAACAACCCAGACCGCCAGCTAAGGTCCCAAATTATCGCTAAGTGGTAAACGAAGTGGGAAGGCATAGACAGTCAGGAGGTTGGCTTAGAAGCAGCCATCCTTTAAAGAAAGCGTAATAGCTCACTGATCGAGTCGTCCTGCGCGGAAGATGTAACGGGGCTAAGCGATAAACCGAAGCTGCGGGCGTGTTTTATACACGCGGTAGGAGAGCGTTCTGTAAGCCTGCGAAGGTGGCCTGTAAGGGCTGCTGGAGGTATCAGAAGTGCGAATGCTGACATGAGTAGCGATAAAGGAGGTGAAAAGCCTCCTCGCCGTAAGTCCAAGGTTTCCTGCGCAACGTTCATCGGCGCAGGGTGAGTCGGCCCCTAAGGCGAGGCAGAGATGCGTAGCTGATGGGAAGCTGGTTAATATTCCAGCACCATTGTACAGTGCGATGGGGGGACGAATTGTGGAAAATCATCAGGGTGTTGGAAATCCCTGTTGCTGCATTATAGAAGGTGATTAGGAAAATCCGGTCACATTATTCGAGGGTGCGGCACGAGCGAATATATTTCGTGAAGTGATTGGAAGTGGTTCCAAGAAAAGCCTCTAAGCTTCAGCTGTACAAGACCGTACCGCAAACCGACACAGGTGGACGGGATGAATATTCTAAGGCGCTTGAGAGAACTCAGGAGAAGGAACTCGGCAAATTGATACCGTAACTTCGGGAGAAGGTATGCCTCATTAGTGTGATGAGCTCGCGCTTATAGCATGAAGAGGCCGCAGATAATCGGTGGCTGCGACTGTTTATTAAAAACATAGCACTCTGCAAAGACGAAAGTCGACGTATAGGGTGTGACGCCTGCCCGGTGCCGGAAGGTTAAGTGATGGGGTGCAAGCTCTTGATCGAAGCCCCGGTAAACGGCGGCCGTAACTATAACGGTCCTAAGGTAGCGAAATTCCTTGTCGGGTAAGTTCCGACCTGCACGAATGGCGTAACGATGGCCACACTGTCTCCTCCTGAGACTCAGCGAAGTTGAAATGTTTGTGATGATGCAATCTACCCGCGGCTAGACGGAAAGACCCCATGAACCTTTACTGTAGCTTTGCATTGGATTGTGAATAATCTTGTGTAGGATAGGTGGGAGGCTTTGAAGCATGACTGCTAGGTTATGTGGAGCCATCCTTGAAATACCACCCTGGATTCTTTACGATTCTAACCTTGATCCGTTATCCGGATTTGGGACAGTGCATGGTGGGCAGTTTGACTGGGGCGGTCTCCTCCTAAAGAGTAACGGAGGAGTTCTAAGGTACGCTAGGTACGGTCGGAAATCGTGCTTTTAGTGCAATGGCATAAGCGTGCTTAACTGTGAGACTGACACGTCGAACAGATGCGAAAGCAGGACATAGTGATCCGGTGGTTCTGAATGGAAGGGCCATCGCTCAACGGATAAAAGGTACTCTGGGGATAACAGGCTGATACCGCCCAAGAGTTCATATCGACGGCGGTGTTTGGCACCTCGATGTCGGCTCATCTCATCCTGGGGCTGTAGTCGGTCCCAAGGGTATGGCTGTTCGCCATTTAAAGAGGTACGTGAGCTGGGTTTAAAACGTCGTGAGACAGTTTGGTCCCTATCTGCCGTGGGCGTTGGATACTTGACAGAGCCTGCTCCTAGTACGAGAGGACCGGAGTGGACGTACCTCTGGTGTACCGGTTGTCATGCCAATGGCATAGCCGGGTAGCTACGTACGGAAGAGATAACCGCTGAAGGCATCTAAGCGGGAAACTCGTCTGAAGATAAGGTATCCCGGGGACTAGATCCCCCTAAAGGGTCGTTCAAGACCAGGACGTTGATAGGTCGGATGTGTAAGTACAGTAATGTATTAAGCTAACCGATACTAATTGCCCGTGAGGCTTGATCCTATAACTCTACAGGTTATTAATCTGAGTGTATGTTATTAAGCTGTTCATGTTTTTAAGATTCTGAAAAGTATTTTTGAGTGTTTCTTCTATGATTATTTTATATTTGTTTATTTTATGATGATCAAATATAATACAGGTTATGCCTGATGACTATAGCAAGGTGGACCCACTCCTTCCCATCCCGAACAGGACAGTTAAACGCCTTTGCGCCGATGATATTAGACATCTCGTCTGTGAAAGTAGGTTATCGTCAGGCTCTTATATAATCCCCTACAGATTATTATTTGTAGGGGATTCTCTCTATATAAATCTATAAAAAATCAATATTATATTCTATGATATGGGTGTTTGTTAATTATACTCCAACATCTATATATTTGTTCAATTAGTAAAATTCTTACTATATGATGTGGAAATGTTAGAGATGATAGTTTTATCATTTTATGACATGTTTTTCTTATACTATCATCTAGTCCATCAGCACCACCTATAATAAAAGTTATAGGATATTCAGAAGATTTGATAATAAATTCTGTTAATTTTTGAGTGCTAAAATCTTCTCCATGTTCATCAAGAGCTATTATTAAAGAATTTTTTGGTATAGCTAAAGATATTTTTTTTGCTTCATTTAAAATTATTTTTTTTATATTTTGATTGCTTTTTCTATCTTCAGATTTAATTTCTTTTAGATCTATTTTGTAATTTTTTTGCAATCGTTTGGCGTAATCATGCCAAACGTTATCTACCCAAATTGGTATATTACTACCTACAGCTATAATAGTTATTTTCATAAATAATTTGTTTTATAAAACATCATTATTTTCCCAAATATTTTCTATATCATAAAAATCTCTAATATCTTTTTGCATGATATGAACTATTATATAGTTCATATCAACAATAACCCATTCTGCATTACTAATTCCTTCAATGTTTCTAGATGGTATAGAAGCAAAATCTTTTCTTATTTTAAATATTTTTTGTGCTATAGATCTAGCGTGTGTAGTAGACGTGGCTGTACTTATAATTATTTTGTCAAATATGGCTGTTAATCCTGAAGTATTTATTGTTTTTATATTTTGTGCTTTTGAATCATCTAATGTTTTAATAATTTTATTTTCTAATATGTTGATAATATTCATAATGTAATTGAAAAGAATTTATTTAATATATATTTTTTTGTTTTATGTATTCCAAAACATCTGGGTTTAAAAATCTATTTACAGGGATTGATTTTTTGATACATTCTCTTATATAAGAAGATGATACATGTATTTTCTTTAATGGTAATACATGTATATGTTTATTAGTTTTTTTAATTCGTTTAATAATTCTTTTGATAAGCAAAAAAGGATTATTATCTCTTTTTGCTATAGCTAAATCTACTTTTTTTATTATTTCTTTCCAATTATGCCAGCTATGAAAATTATTTATTTGATCAGATCCTAGTATTAATATGTACTTATTAGTATCTGATATGGCGTTTATTGTGTCTATTGTGTAACTATTATTATCATTTCTTTCTATTTCAATGTTGTTGATTTTTATATTTTCATAATCTTTAATGGCTAATGAAATCATATCAATTCTTTCAGAAGATGATGCATGTAATTTACCTTTTTGCCAAGGATTACCTGCAGGTATTAATTGTACTTCATCTAAGAATAGAAATTTTAAAGCAGTGATAGCTAAATTCACATGAGCAATGTGAATCGGGTCGAAGCTACCACCTAATAACCCGATTTTTTTCACAACCAATCTCTTGGCTGTAGATATTGGCTTAGTAAAGACTCTGGACTATTTTCAGAAGGTTTATAGTTAAATTTCCATTTTACTTCTGGTGGCATTGATAATAATATTGATTCACTTCTACCGCCTGATTGTAAACCAAAAGAAGTTCCTCTATCATATATTAGATTAAACTCTACATATCTACTTCTTCTATATAATTGAAATTCTTTTTCTAATTCTCCATATTTGACATTACAGCGTTTTTCTACTATTGGTATGTAGGCTTCTGTAAAAGAATTTCCTACAGATTGAGTTACAAGAAAAGATGAATCAAAATTTGGTTCGCTTAGGTCATCGAAAAAAATGCCGCCTATGCCTCTATGTTCGTTTCTATGTTTTATAAAAAAATAATTATCACACCATGTTTTATATTTTTGATAATAATCATTACCAAAAGGTTTGAGAGAATCAAAACATATTTTATGAAAATGTTTAGCATCATCTTCAAAAACATAGTATGGAGTTAGATCCATGCCGCCACCAAACCAAAAAACGTTATTTCCTTTTTGATTAAAGGTTCTAATTAATCTAACATTCATATGTGTTGTAGGAACATAAGGATTTCTAGGATGTATCACTAAAGATACACCCATTGCATTCCAAGGCATACCATTTACATCTGGTCTTTTGTTGCTTGCTGATGGAGGTAATTTTTCACCAGTAACACTGCTAAAAAGTACAGCTGCTCTTTCAAAAATATTGCCACCCTCTATTACTCGTGACAGTCCACCACCACCTTGGTTATGAGTCCATGAGTCAGATAAAAATTCTTTACCTTCTATTTTTTCCAGTATATTAACAATATTTTTTTGAAGATTGACAAAATAATTTTGTATTTCTATATCTGGATTTTTATTCATAAAATATTCCTTAATAAATTATTAATAACAAATTGATTGTTTATTTTAAAGATCTCCAACCTATATCAGATCTATATTGCATTCCATTAAAATGAATATTCGATATTGTTTTATATGCTTTTTCTCTTGCTATTCTTACTGAGTCTCCTAGCGTGGTTACACACAAAATTCTTCCACCGTCAGTTTTATATTTGCCGTCAGATATCTTTGTCGCAGCATGAAATACTACGCAATCTTCTTTTTCATTAGGTATTCCATTGATAGTATCATCAGTTATAGGGTTGTCTGGATAGTTATCAGCAGCCAGTACAACTCCTAAAGCAACTCTTCTATCCCATATTATCTCTGTTTTATCTAAAGTTCCATGTAAAGCATTATCAATAATTTCAACGAAATCACTTTTCATACGCATCATTATTGGTTGTGTTTCAGGGTCACCCAATCTACAATTGAACTCTAATGTTTTTATAGATCTTTCAGCATCACTTCCTGGTGATATCATTACGCCAGCATATAAAAACCCCATGAAAGGTATGCCATCTTTAGCCATTCCTTGTATTGTTGGTATAATAATTTCTTTCATTATTCTATTATGAAGATCTGGTGTAACTATACTTGCCGGTGAATATGCTCCCATTCCACCTGTATTTGGTCCATTATCACCATCTTTTAGTCTCTTATGATCTTGACTGGTAGCCAATGGCATTATATTTATTCCATCTGACATTACAATAAAAGAAGCTTCTTCTCCTGTTAGACATTCCTCTATAATGATTTTATCAAGTTTTTTTATGTCTAACATTTCTATTACTGCATCTTCAGCTTCTTTTATTGTAGAGGCAACTACTACTCCTTTGCCTGAAGCTAAGCCATCTGCTTTTATTACAATGGGGGCACCTTCTTTTCTTAAATATGATAAAGCTTCCTCTGTTTTAGAAAAAGTAGAGTATTTTGCAGTAGGTATTCCATGTCGAGACATAAAATCTTTAGCAAATTTTTTTGAACTTTCTAATCTAGCCGCAGATTTTGTCGGTCCAAATATTCTTAAATCTCTATTCTGAAATTTATCCACTATTCCTTCGGCTAATGGAGCTTCTGGTCCTACTATAGTTATATTGATATTTTCTTCTTCAGCAAAATTAGCTAATTCATCAATATTTGTTATAGGAATATTTTTTATATTATTAGAGTTAGATGTTCCTCCATTTCCTGGTGCTACATATACTTGGGTTATTTTGGTAGATTGAGCAAGTTTCCATGCAATTGCATGTTCGCGTCCACCAGAACCAATTACTAATATTTTCATTTTTAATTCACTTTATATGTATTATTTGACTGGTTATATGTCTTATTCTCTGATTGTTACTTTATTACTTAGAATATCAATTCTATACTAACTTTATTATAACGTTATATTTTTTCAACTAAAACGGCATTAGTATGTACAGATTGCACATCTTCTAGATTTTCTAGTTCTAAAAGAAGTTTATGCATTTTTAATGACTCTTCTGGATTTAGTTTAATGAAATTTATTGGTTTGATTACGATATCACTATTAAATTTTATTTCTGTTAATTCATTTTTAAATTTGTCATATAAATCAAAATAATCATTTACATGACATAGCACTTCTGTTGATTTGTTATCTGTTGTTTCTATTTCTTCTATATCAAATTGTAGAGCAATTTCCATTATTTTTTCTATTGAAGCATCCACAGGAAATACAAATTGTCCTAGTTTTTTAAATAAGAATGATACGGATCCATTTTGTCCAAGATTACCTCCATTTTTTGTAAAAACATGTCTTACTTCTGAAACTGTTTTTACTTTATTATCTGTCATTGTATATACGATTATTGCTGATCCATTTATACCGTAACCTTCATAATTTATTTCTTCATAGTTTACAGAATCAGATTCTTTTGATCCTCTATGTATTGCTCTATTTATATTATCTTTTGGTATATTGGCATCAGAAGCTTTTTCTAAAGCAGCTCTTAGTTGTGCATTAGATTCTGGATCAGGACCTCCATTCTTTGCTGATACTGTTATTTCTCTTATAATTTTTGTCCATAGTCGTCCTTTTTTTTCATCCTGACGATTCTTGCGATGTTGAATATTAGCCCATTTACTATGACCAGCCATAGAGCACCTGTGAAATAGTTTTCAATCAATATTTTTCAATTAATAAATAAAAAATATTTATGTGTTTTGAGTTTAAGGTTGTTTAATGTAAATACAATTTATCAAAAATAGTATATTATTTTTTTCCGTAAGTTATATATAAATAAATTAGTATTTGGAATAAAATGATTCTTTTAAATTAGATTTAATTTTACTAAAAAAACTATTTGTTGTAAAAAAATATAATCGTAAGAATAATATTTCATATTATACTTGTATATAATGTATTAGTATAATACAATTAAAAATCTGAAGCGGGGTGGAGCAGTCTGGAAGCTCGTCGGGCTCATAACCCGAAGGTCGTAGGTTCAAATCCTACCCCCGCAACCGTTTTATACAATGGTTTATTCTATTTTCAATAAAATGTATTGAGATATACATTTTCTGTTTATCACATTTATTTTCTCCGCTAATTTTAATATAAAATTATTTTATAATGGCACTATTAAGTGTTATATATATTTTTATATTTATATGTTTTGTTTCTAGTGTTTTAAATATAAGCGGAGTTGTGTTCAAATGTTTATTTCTCAGCAAGTTATGTTGCAAAAAATGATGGAAACCTTCGGTTTTACTCGAGATGTTTTAGCTTCTCATTTGGGTGTTCAGAAAAAGCATATTGATTCTTGGTTATTATCAGAGTCTGATTTAGGCTATGTTGTAATGCCTAATGTGATTGGTGTTTATATAGACAACTTTTTAAGGCAACATGAGATTGGTGTTAGTTCTTTTTCTTTGCGTGATCGTATTTCCTATAAAGGGAGTAATCATTTGCTTTCCGTGGAACAATTTAATAGAGACTCAATAGAAGATCTTTTTAATATTGTGGATATGATGATGCCAATTGCTCGTCGTCAAAAGATTTCTAGAGTTCTTGAAGGTGCTGTATTGGGTAATTTGTTCTTTGAGGCCAGCACACGAACTAGAGTAAGTTTTGGGGCTGCATTTTGTCGTTTAGGTGGATCTGTATGTGATACAACTGGTTTTACTTTTTCATCTATGGCAAAAGGAGAATCAATTTATGATACAAGTAGAGTGATTGGAGGTTATGTTGACATAATGGTAGTTAGACATCCTGATCGTGGTTCTGTAGCAGAATTTGCTAAAGCTACTAATGTCCCTGTTGTAAACGGTGGTGATGGACCTGGAGAACATCCTAGTCAAGCTTTATTGGATTTATATACTATAAAAAATGAGTTTAAAAGACTAGGAAAATCTTTGGATGGTTCATGTGTGTTGTTGGTTGGAGATTTAAAGTATGGAAGAACTGTTCATTCTTTAATAAAATTATTAGCTTTGTATAAGAATATAAAAATTTCTTTAGTATCTCCTAGAGGTTTGGAAATGCCAGAAGAAATTGTACATTACGCATCTAGGAATAACAATGTTATAGAGATCAAGTCTTCTGTAGAAGAAGGTTTACATGGAGCAGATGTTGTTTATGCTACTCGTGTTCAAAAAGAAAGGTTTAGTGAGATTGATGAATATAGGTATGAGCATAATTTTCAAATTAATTTGGATAAAATAAACTCTTGTTGTAGTAGTGATGCAGTTATAATGCATCCTTTGCCAAGAGATAGTCGTCCAGGTGCTAATGATTTAAGTGTGGATTTGAATAATGATAGTCGTTTAGCAATTTTTAGACAGGCTGATAATGGCATTCCAGTTAGAATGGCTATTTTTGCTACCTTGTTGGGTGTTGAGGATATGATTCAGAAATCATTGCGTGATGTGAAGTGGAGTAGGCCTATTTATATTAGCCCTAATGACTCTGTGTTTCATAATTTGTAAAGTTTTATTATTTGTTAATTATTTTAATAAAATAATAAGATTTCTAGTTTAATTGTTCTGTATGTTATAGATTGCGTATGTTATAGAATATATAAAATTAATGTGTTAATAGGATAAGTGATGAGTGATAAAAACAATAAAATTGATAAAACCGACAGAGAGAAGGCTTTATCAGCTGCAATTTCTCAGATTGAGAAACAATTTGGGAAAGGTTCAGTCATGCGTTATGGAGATAATGATGTTAGGAATGATATTCAAGTAATATCTACTGGTTCATTGGGTCTTGATATAGCATTAGGTGTTGGTGGTCTTCCAAGAGGTCGTGTAATAGAGATTTATGGTCCGGAGTCTTCTGGTAAAACAACACTTACATTACAAGTTATTGCAGAAATGCAAAAGAATGGAGGTGTATGTGCATTTATTGATGCCGAACATGCTTTAGATGTTCAGTATGCTTCTCGTCTAGGTATAGTATTACCAGATTTATTAATTTCTCAGCCTGACACAGGAGAACAAGCATTAGAAATAGCAGATGCTTTGGTGCGTTCAGGTTCTGTTGATTTGATTGTTATTGACTCTGTAGCTGCTTTAGTGCCTAAGGCTGAAATAGAAGGAGATATGGGTGATTCTTTACCAGGGTTGCAGGCAAGATTAATGAGTCAGGCTCTTAGAAAATTGACATCTACAATAAAGAAAACTAATTGTATGATTATATTCATTAACCAAATTAGAATGAAGATAGGTGTAATGTTTGGTAGTCCTGAAACTACTACAGGTGGTAATGCTTTAAAATTTTATGCTTCTGTCCGTCTTGATATAAGACGTATAGGGTCCATAAAAAAAGGAGATGAGGTAGTAGGAAGTGAGACCAGAGTTAAGGTAGTTAAAAATAAAGTAGCTCCACCTTTTAAGCAAGCTGAATTTGACATAATGTATGGTTCTGGTATATCAAGAGAGGGAGAAATAATTGATTTGGGTGTTTTAAGTGGAGCGATTGAAAAATCAGGTTCGTGGTATAGTTATAAGGGTAATAAGATAGGACAAGGTAAAGATAATGTTCGTGAATTTTTGCGTAACAATCAAGAAATCTTTCAAGAGATAGAAAAAAATATTAGAGATACTTTTGTTCCTGCTAAAAATTCTACTGTTCTTTTTGAAAATGAATCAGTAGGAGAATATGTTGACTAAATTGGTTATTAAGAACTAAAAACAAAGAGAAATTTATTTGAGTAAATCATTATTTGCTGTTGCTTTAAGGCTTTTATCTAGAAAAAATTATTCTAGCAAAGAGCTTTCTGAGAAATTATTACTTTTTTGCAAAAATAAAGAAGAAATCAAAAGTGTTATTGAATCTCTAAAAGAAAAAAAAATAATTTCTGATAATTTGTTTTCTGATCGTTTAGTGGAAAAACTTTTATTAAACTATGGTAGTAAGTTTATTGAAAGAAAATTATATTCTTGTGGAATAGATCCAGATATTATAAATAGTTATATGTTTTCTATTAGACAAACTGATTTTGAGAGAGCTGTTTTGTTATGTGATAGAAAATTTAAGAATCATTTATCTGATGATAAATTATATAGTAAAAAAGCTAGGTTTTTAACTTCTCATGGTTTTCCTAGTGATGTTGTTTATAAGATTTTGAGATTTGATATGGATGATTAGTAAACCTTTTATCATATTGTGTTTGTTTTTTTTAAGAAATTAGGAATGTTATAGGTATATATTTATTGTATAATTGTCAATTGTAGTTCTTAATATTTTATCTTTATTTGGTTGTCATAATATTTGTAAGTATTTAGAACTATTGTTTTTGTTAATGTTTTTTTAAATTTCAGCAGTGTTTGCTATCTATTGTCGTTATGTTTAGCATCAGTGTTTTTTTATTCAATAAGTTCAGACAGGTAATACATGAAGATTCACGAGTATCAAGGTAAAGAATTGCTTAGGCAGTTTAATGTAACTGTACCACGTGGTATTCCAGCTTTTTCTGTTGATGAGGCGGTATCTGCGGCTGAGAAATTAGGCGGTCCAGTTTGGGTTGTTAAAGCTCAAATACATGCAGGAGGTAGAGGAAAGGGAGGTGGTGTTAAACTAGCTCGTTCTTTAGATGAAGTAAGGAAATTATCATCAGAGATATTAGGGATGCAACTTGTAACTCATCAAACAGGGCCTATTGGTCAGAAGGTACGTCGTTTGTTGATTGAAGAAGGGGCAGATATAAAAAAAGAGTATTATTTTGGCATAGTTACTGATAGGGGAACACAAAAAATTTGCGTTATGGCTTCTAGTGAAGGTGGAATGGATATAGAGGAAGTTGCCGCAAAAAGCCCAGAAAAAATATTAAAGGTTTTTGTTGATCCGTCAATTGGTCTTACTGAGATTGATGCCAGTAATTTAGCTAAAGGTATAGGAATTCCTGCTACCTCTATTAAGAAAGCTTCTTCTGAATTTATAAAGTTATATAAGGCTTATTGGGATACTGATGCTTCATTGGTAGAGGTTAATCCAATGATTTTAACTGGTGATGGTAATATTATTTCCTTAGATGCTAAATTTAATTTTGACTCTAATGCTCTTTTTCGCCATCCTGATATTGTTGCATATCGAGATTTGGATGAGGAAGATCCAGCTGAGGTTGAGGCTAGTAAGTTTGATTTGGCATACATTCAATTAGACGGTAATATAGGTTGTTTGGTTAATGGTGCAGGATTGGCTATGGCAACTATGGATACTATTAAGTTATTTGGTGGTGAGCCAGCTAATTTCCTTGATGTGGGTGGTGGAGCTACAGCATCGAAAGTTACAGAAGCTTTTAAAATAATGCTAAAAAACAAAGAAGTGAAAGCTATTTTAGTAAATATTTTTGGTGGCATTATGAGATGTGATGTTATAGCTGAAGGTGTAATTTTAGCCTGTAAAGCTGTTGATCTTAAAGTGCCTTTAGTAGTTCGGATGAAAGGAACTAATGAGGAATTAGGTAAAAAAATGTTGTCCGAATCAGGGTTGCCAATTATAAGTGCTGATACAATGGCTGAAGCTGCTACTAAGGTTGTTGCTGCCGTTAAATAAGAATTGCAAAGGGATTCATAAATGTCAATTTTGATAAATAAAGATACTAAAGTCATAACTCAAGGTATTACAGGTAAAACTGGTCAGTTTCATACTCGTATGTGTAGAGATTATGCTAATGGGAAGGCTGCTTTTGTAGCAGGTGTTAATCCTAAAAAAGCTGGAGAAGATTTTGAAGGCATCCCAATATTTTCATCTGTAAAAGATGCTAAGAAAAATACTGGTGCTACTGTTTCTGTTATTTATGTCCCTCCTGCTGGTGCAGCTTCTGCTATATTAGAGGCTGTTGATGCTGAGCTGGATTTGGTGATTTGTATTACAGAAGGTATTCCTGTAAAGGACATGTTGGAAGTTAAAAATAAAATGCTTGCTAAAAACAGCAAAACTTTGCTTCTTGGTCCTAATTGTCCTGGTTTAATTACTCCTGATGAAATAAAAATAGGTATTATGCCTGGACATATACATCGTAAGGGACGTATTGGAATAGTTAGTAGATCAGGCACCTTAACATATGAAGCTGTTGGTCAAGTAACAGAGCTTGGTTTAGGTCAATCAGGAGCTGTTGGTATTGGTGGTGATCCAATAAATGGATTAAAGCATATAGATATCTTGAAGTTGTTTAATGATGATAAAGATACTGATGCTGTAATAATGATTGGGGAAATAGGTGGTCCGGATGAGGTTAATGCTGCATTATGGGCTAAAGACCACATGAAAAAACCTGTTGTTGGTTTTATTGCTGGAGTTACAGCTCCTGCTGGTAAACGTATGGGACATGCTGGAGCATTGATTTCAGGTGGGGCAGACACTGCTGATGCAAAACTAGAGATTATGGAAAGTTGTGGCATACGTACTACTAGGGATCCTTCTGAGATGGGTAAACTTTTGAAATCTGTGCTTTAATTTCTATGGCTAAAACTTAGTGTAAACTAGTTTTAGCCTGATTGGTATTTTTGCTTGAAGGTTTTTCTATGAATAAAACAAAATTTCATTGTCCTAAAAAAATCCGTTGTACTCGTTCTTTACTTGGAGGGCTTCTAATTTTAGGAGTTATTGGTATAACTGTTAAAATTTTTTTGACTGTCTTCTGTAAGTAGATTATAAATTATAGATTATGATACCTAGAAAATTGGTTATAGCAACAAGAGCAAGTAGTCTTGCTGTTAAACAATCTGAGTATGTTCGTGAAAGGCTTTTAAATATTTATCCCGATTTAATAATAAACATATTGACTGTTGTTACGAAAGGGGATCGTATTCTTGACAGGGCTCTTTCTAAAGTTGGAGGTAAAGGTCTTTTTGTCAAAGAAATAGAGTTAGCTATAAGAAGTGGTCAAGCTGACTTTGCTGTTCACTCTATGAAAGATATTCCAGCTGAAACAGATGATGATTTGGATGTTTGTTCTATTTTAGAGAGAGAAAATCCAAGTGATGTTTTCGTTTCTAATAATTTTAAATCTATAGAAGATCTTAATCATAATTGTATAATTGGTACGTCGAGTTTACGCAGAGAAGCTCAAATAAAATCTTTTTCTTCAAATCTTGTTGTGCAATCTTTAAGAGGTAATATTAATACTCGTTTAGATAAGTTAGATGCTGGTCATTATGATGCTATTATTTTGGCAGCTGCAGGATTAAAGAGGTTGAATCTTGATAGTAGGATAAGACAATATATTGATTATGATATTGTTTTGCCAGCAGTTGCACAAGGGGCTTTAGGCTTGCAAATTATGAAACATAGAGATGATCTGCGTATTTTGTTGTCTCATTTATCTTGTAGGAATACTACAATATGTGTTTCTGCAGAGAGAGCAGTTCTGAGGATCTTGGGAGGTTCATGTCAAATTCCTATAGCATCTAATGCTAAAATAGTAGCTGATAAGATTTTTTTAAGATCTTTAGTATCTTCTGTTGATGGTAAACATATTGTTAGAGCTGAAGGTAGCGCATGTCTAAGTGAAGCAATTTCCTTAGGTGAGAATCTGGCAGAACAATTATTATTAAAAGGGGCTGATAAAATACTGTCATCATTTGTTAAATAAATTGAGTTATTTGTTTTTTATTTATAAAGTTTTTTATGAGTTTCCCCCAAACTGTTGTTCTTACAAGACCAGAAAATTATTCTTTATATAACAAGTTAAAAAACATTGGAATAGATGTTTATAGTATGCCGTTGTTGTTAGTTGAACCAATAAAATCATCTGACATCAAAATGCCCAATAATTATGATTTTGTTGTTTTTGTTAGTGGTAATGCTATTAAATTTTACTTAAAGAAAATTTATAATAACATTGGTATGTTTTCCTGGCCTTCTTCCACTTTTGTAGCTACAGTTGGACCATCTTCTGCTAAGACTTTTAGATGTTCTAAGTATTTATATAATAAAGAAAATATTGTTATGTTATATCCAGATCAGGCTGATTCTACTTATGATTCTGAGTCTTTATATTGTTTTCTAAATAATAAATTTTTTTTAAGCGGTAGGCGTTTTCTTATTGTTAGAGGTTTGAGTGGTCGCAATTGGTTAATAGAAAAATTAAGAGAAAATAATTTTGTTGATGTATGTCATGTTTACAATAGGAAAAGTGTTTTTTTGTCGAGTGTTTATTTGAACTTAATTCATAAATGGATTAAACAGAAAAAAAATATTGTTTGGGTTTTTACAAGCCAAGAAATTGTTTCTTCATTTTTTAGTAATTTGAAATCTATCGATTGTATTGATTGGTTAACTAATTGTTTTTTTTTGGTTACACATAAAAAAATTATGAGTGCATTGAGTAGTCAATTGTTAAGCATAAAAGTTTATACTCAAAATATAAGAATATGTGATCCTATCGAAGATTCTATTCTTGATATGCTTGCTAATAATTAGTTTTAACAACCTAAAAGGCTAGTAAGATATAAAATATGCGTTACTTCAAATTGTTTTTACATATTACAAAGATGTTATTTGTGTCCGCTATATTATTCTTTGGATATAAATATATAAATTATTTATCTTCCTTTGAAAATAAGGTTTTACAAAGATTAGAATTAATAGAGTCAAGAAATAAAATTGTTAATACTAACTTAAACAAATTATCTAATGATTATAATAATATTGAACAACGATATAGTTCAATATTTAAAATGATGAGTTCATCAGAAAAGGACTTCATTATTAATGATATTGATAATTTATTGAATATAGCTAATCAATGTTTGTTAGTTACAAGAGATGTTAATAGATCTATTATCTTACTTGAAAGAGCTCTTTTTTGTTTGAATAGTTTTTCTTCTGATGCTCGTAGTGTTTTGTTGAGGGATAGCATTTGTAAGAATATTGAAAATTTACAAAACATAAAAGTCATAGACAATCATAGATATCTAGATTATATAGACAGATTATATGAATTTTGTCATGGTTATGAAACTGCTCATGCTGATATCAAATCAAGTTCTCTTTCTTATGGTAATATTTCCAACATTGAAATAAATGATGTTGATACTAATATAGCTTATAATCAAGTCAAGAATTTTTACAATATTTTTATTCAAAATTTATGTAAGTTTCATCGTTACGTTTTTCAAGGTTTTAGTAAGTTGATTACTATAGATAAAGTAAATGATGGATTATTATCAGATAATCATTTTTTGATTTATATGCTTCAACAACAATTATGTACTGCTAGATTTGCGCTTGTAACTTTTCAGCCTGATTTGTGGGATTCTAGTGTTAAATTTATACAAGATATATTTAACAATTATTTTGATAAAGAAGATTATTCTGTAAGAGATTATATAAAACTATCTTCTCTATTGAACGGTGCAGTTTTTGATAAAAACATGTTTGATATTTCAGACAGTTTATCTTATATGAAGGATTTTCGGTCTGTAATTTCTGAAGAAAACATTAACTAGGAATATTTTAAATATGCGTTACTATTTTCGTGTATTTCTTATAGCTTTTTTTGCTATTATTACTGCAATTTTTTTACAAAAGTACGACAAACATTCTATATTGTTTATAGTAGATTCTTGGCGAATAAAAATGTCTGTTGCTACTGCTGTATTTGTTCTTTTAGTTTTATTCTTTATTTTGCTTTTTATATTTAAATTTATATTATTTTTATGCTCTCTAAGTACTAGAATTACTAATTGGATTCATCGTTTAAAATCAAAAAAATATGATAAACAGTTAAATAAAGGGTTGATATTCTTTCTAGAGGATAAACATAAGGAATCTAATCAGATATTTTCTAAATTAGGTTCTAATTTATTTGATAATAAAGATAAGCTTTTATCTTTTTTGTTTTATTCAAAATCTAGTTTTCTTATTGGTGATTATGATAAGTGCTTAGAGAATTTGGATTATGCATTACTTTATATTAATGATAATCCTGTATTTATAGAGGCTATTCTTATTATTAAAACCAAAGCCTTGTTAGCTAAAAATCTTCCAAATGAGGCATCAGTTGTTTTATTGGATCTTAATAAATTAGTTGGAGAGAATGATTTAAATGCTTTACATATTTCTTTAAATATAGAAATTGCATTGAAAAACAATAAAAAGGTTATAGAAATTGCTAGATTTTTATTAAATGCTAATTATTTAACTGCTGCTTATCTTACTGAAATAATCGATGAAGTTGGTTCGCAGTTGATAAAAGATAATGTAAATAATCATGATTTATGCCATGATTTGTGGAAATTCTTTAAACCTCAGGAACGATTGCTTTCTAAAATTTCTTTAGCTTTTTCTAATTTTCTTATTTCTTTACATGATTATGAAGAGGCGGATAAAATATTATATAAATCTATGCAGAATTCTTTGCAGGTAGAGTTATTACATCAATATGTTAATAGTTGTGATTATCAACACATTCCATTAAAAATTAAGAAAATGGAAATGTTGTTAGAAAGAAATAAAGAAAATACTGATTTGCTTAACTCATTAGGGATATTATGTTTGAGATATAAGTTATGGGGGCAGGCGGAGTTTTATTTCTTAAAGAGTATTAATATTAAAAATACTTCTTATATTAATTTATTAATTGGTAATTTGTATTATCATCTATCTAGAATAGAAGAAGCTATTGAGTATTGGAACAAAGCTATTGAGGTCTGTGGCTATAGGGTTTCTTTTATGGAACAAGAATTCTCGAGACATTCGGAAAACATGAACATTAAAGATAGTGATTTAATGTTCAAAGAAAATAATCTAACCAAGATTTTTCAAGAGGAATATTTTGATAGTGCACCATTCCCTGATTATGTCTTTGATGATACTTTAGAACAAGTTGAGTTAGATTCAAAAAATGAAAACAAAAATCAATGAAAATTTTTATAGGTGATTGAAATTATTATGAGTTTAAATGGTGTTGATTCAGGTATAAATAATCCAGAAGAATTTAATGTTGTTATAGAAATTTCTATGAATTCTATGCCTATTAAATACGAAGTTGATAAAGATACCGGGGTTGTTTTTGTCGATCGATTTGTTATGACTTCTATGAATTATCCATGTAATTATGGCTATGTTCCTAGAACTTTAT
Organism: Candidatus Kinetoplastibacterium desouzaii TCC079E; assembly: GCF_000340795.1. Classification (NCBI taxonomy): domain Bacteria; kingdom Pseudomonadati; phylum Pseudomonadota; class Betaproteobacteria; genus Candidatus Kinetoplastidibacterium; species Candidatus Kinetoplastidibacterium desouzai. The sequence goes on from NC_020294.1 coordinate 250,578, forward strand.
CTAGCGATGGAGATCCTTCAGATGTTTTGGTTATTACTCCATTTCCAGTTCAAATTGGTACCGTTATTAAATGTAGAGCTATAGGTATATTGGAAATGGAAGATGAATCCGGTTTGGATGCTAAAATACTTTCTTTACCTTTAACTAAGATTTATCCTGCTTATAAAAACATACTATCTTATAAAGATTTGCCAGTTGAAGATTTAAATCGCATTAAACATTTTTTTGAGCATTATAAAGATTTAGAAGATGGCAAATGGGTAAAAGTCTTAGGTTGGAAAGGTGTTAGCGATGCTCACAATGAATTAATTAATGCTTTAGATTTATATAAACGGAGTAAATAGAATTATTTTCTTATTACATCTAAGTAAACTGGATATAAACTACTGTAAAAAAAAGAATCTTTTATAATTTGTGCTGTAAAACTTACAATAAAGTAATCCAGTTTATTTAAAAATGTTTGATATGTAAAAATAGTTAATATTTCTATTAGAATATAGATTGACGACCATAATAATATATATACAAGAAAAGCCTTTTTGTTAGACCATACTAATATTGATGATAAAATCATAGATTTTAATAAATTATTTTTGTATAAAACAGCAATTGAGGTAGAGAAAATTAGCAAAACACCAAATATTAATATAGAAATAGTTGTTGTCATTATTGGTATTATTAGATAATTTGCAAAATTGTTTATTGATTCTTGATTTAATCCAATAGATTTTATTTCTCCAATAAAATTATTGATTTCTTTTGATAAAGTTATTGTTGACAATATAGTTATTGTCAAGCAAATGCCCATATAGAGCAATCCAATTTTTATTCCTTTTTTTATAGAATATACGTTAATAGTTTGCTTTATATAGTTTATATCATTATTTGCTATCGATTGTCCGCATACTATCCCTATAAAACAAAATAATGGCGTTAATATTATTTTAAGAATAATTCCTATTGTTAATAATTTTAATGAAAGTATAGTAAATATATTTATAATTAAGCTAAATTTTATAAAAACAGTTGGATTCTTTCTAAAGATTTCTAATCCTTTCTTTATCCAGTGAAGTCCACTTATAGCTGGTATTTTTTGTGTTGTCATTTTTTTGTTTTAATTGGTAAATTTATTGGTATTTTTATATGTGTTTACTATCTAAAACTTTAATGTATGATAAGTCAATCAATAGTCGATGATTTTAACATGTTTGCAGTAAACTATATTAAAGATTACTGTTAATAAATAGGAAATAATAATCCATAATTTAAATTATAAAATGTCTACTAATCATTATCAAAAAAATTTATGGAAATTTTGTGTTGCTCCCATGTTGGGAGTAACAGATCGTCATTGTCTTTTTTTTTATAGTTTATTATCTTCAAATGTACGTTTATATACTGAAATGATAGTAACTTCTACTATTATTAATAATCTTGATAATGTACATAAGTATCTATATTTTGATAAAAAAATTAACAATCATATTGCATTACAACTTGGAGGGAATAATCCAGTTGATTTAGCAAAATCTGCTGTTTTAGGAGAAAAGTTTGGATATAATGAAATTAATCTAAATTGTGGATGTCCATCTGATAGGGTATTAAGTGGAGCTTTTGGGGCTTCTTTAATGTTAGATCCAATGTTGGTTGCAAGTTGCGTTAAGTCTATCAAAGAAAGTGTTTCTATACCGATATCTATAAAGCATAGACTTGGTTTAAATAATAACTCTTCCTATTCATTTGTTCGTGATTTTGTTGGTATGGTACATGAAGCTGGGTGCGAAATTTTCATAGTGCATGCTCGTAATGCTATGCTAGGCAAGATGTCTCCAAAAAAGAATCGAAGTATACCTCCTTTAAATTATGAGTATGTTTATCAATTAAAAAAAGATTTTCCTAATGCTATTTTTATTTTAAATGGTGGCCTTTCTGATATTCCTTCCATTGAAATTGTTTTAAAGGAATTAGATGGAGTAATGCTAGGAAGAAAAGTAATGAACAACCCTTTATTTATATCTGACTTGTCAGGTTTTTTATGGCCTAATTCATATATGTGTAATGTGGATCATTGTATTAAAGCAATGGTGGATTATGCAAAAAAAGAGGTGTACGATAATAATACTCCTTTATGGTTTGTTTTAAAGCCAATGTTAAATATGTTTAATGGCCATTATTGTGCTAAGAAATGGCGTAAGAACATTGCGGATCAAGTTGTTATTAATAAAGGTGACCCGGATATGATTTGGGTAGTTTGGGAAGAGTTTAAAAAAACCATTAAGAAGTAAAACTTTTCCTTAATTTGTTCTTTGAATGTTAATTCATATAATTTATTATCATGGTGTGTTAAAATACAGGTTTTATAAATTTTTTATCATTTAAACTTAATTTATGTGGCTTTATATATGGCTGGTAATTCTTTAGGTAAATTTTTTTGTGTTACTAATTTTGGTGAGTCTCATGGGCCAGCAATTGGTTGTATAGTAGACGGATGTCCTCCAGGAATGGATTTGGATAAAAATGATATCCAAATCGAGTTAAATAGAAGAAAACCAGGTACTTCTCGTCACGTTACACAACGGCAAGAGAAAGATGAAGTGGAAATATTGTCTGGGATTTATGAAGGAAAAACTACTGGAGCTCCTATTGCTTTGCTTATTCGTAATATCGATGCTCGTAGTCACGACTATTCAAATATATCTGAGTCATTCCGTCCAGGGCATGCTGATTATTCTTATTGGTATAAGTATGGAATTAGAGATCCTAGAGGAGGAGGAAGGTCATCAGCTCGTTTGACAGCTCCTACTGTTGCTGCTGGTGCTATAGCTAAGAAATGGCTTAGCCAATATTCTAATATTAAAATTAGAGCCTATATGAGTCAGCTTGGTAATATTGCTATTCCTTTTGTTTCGTGGGATTTTATTGAAGAAAATGCTTTTTTCTCTCCTAATATGCTTATTGTTTCTCAGTTAGAAACTTACATGGATGATTTAAGACGTTCTGGAGATTCAATAGGTGCACGTATTGAAGTTCAAGCTGATAATGTTCCTTGTGGTCTTGGTGAGCCAATATATGATAGATTAGATGCTGATATTGCTCATGTTATGATGGGTTTAAATGCAGTAAAAGGAGTCTCTATTGGGGCTGGGTTTGATTCTATCACTCAATTAGGTTCTGAGCATGGTGATGAAATTTCTCCTAATGGTTTTAGAAGCAATAATTCTGGAGGCGTGTTGGGTGGTATATCTACTGGTCAATCTATTTGTGTTTCTTTAGCTATTAAACCAACTTCAAGTATAAGAGTAGAAAGAAATTCTGTTAATCAAAAAAATGAGGCTGTTGTCGTTCAAACTTTTGGTAGACATGATCCTTGTGTTGGTATTAGAGCTGTTCCTGTTGCTGAATCTATGTTGGCTATAGTTATTATGGATCATGTTCTAAGGCATAGAGGTCAATGTGGTGAAATTAATAAGTAGTAGTTATTGTATTTATGATTGGGTGTCTACTTTTGTTTAGTAGATTAATTTTAAATCTATTTTAAAGAGTTTCTTATGGCAAAAACACTATATGACAAACTTTGGGAGGCTCATGTTGTACGTCAGGAATCAGATGGAACATGTTTGATTTATATAGATCGTCATTTGCTTCATGAGGTAACCAGTCCTCAAGCTTTTGAGGGTTTGTCTTTGGCTAATCGCAAGCCATGGCGTATAGGTGCTAATTTGGCAGTAGCTGATCATAATGTTCCTACGTTAAATAGGTTAAATGGCATTGATGATCCTATATCTAAACTTCAAGTTGATACTCTTGATTCTAATTGTTCTAGATATGGAATTCAAGAGTTTCGTATGGATGATATTAGACAAGGTATCGTTCATGTTGTAGGACCTGAGCAAGGTGCTACTTTACCTGGAATGACTGTAGTTTGTGGTGACTCACATACAAGTACACATGGTGCTATAGGGGCTTTATCATTTGGAATAGGTACTTCTGAAGTTGAGCATGTTCTTGCTACTCAAACATTATTAATGAAAAAAAGCAAGAATATGTTAATAAATGTAGAAGGATCTTTATCTTTAGGATGTACAGCTAAAGATATTGTTTTGCATATTATCGGTCAGCTTGGAACTGCAGGTGGTACTGGTTATGCTATAGAGTTTGCAGGAAGTACTATTCGTGATCTTTCAGTAGAATCTAGAATGACAATATGTAATATGGCAATAGAAGCTGGAGCTAGATCTGGACTCGTTGCTGTTGATGATAAAACTATAGAATATTTCAATGGTAAACCTTTTGCTCCTAAGGGTGATGTATGGAACAAAGCAAAAGAATATTGGCGTACTCTTCATAGTGATAGTGGTGCTGTTTTTGATAAGATTGTGAATATTAGAACTTCTGATATACAACCTCAAGTTACTTGGGGAACTTCTCCAGAAATGGTTTTACCTATTACATCCTGTGTTCCTGATCCTTCAAAAGAAGTAGATTCTGTTAAACGCAATAGTATAGAAACAGCTTTGTCTTATATGGGTTTAAAGCCTAATACTCCTTTGACAGACATTTCTTTGGATAAAATATTTATTGGTTCTTGTACTAATTCTAGAATTGAAGATTTGCGTGATGCTGCTAAAATTTTAAAAGGTAAACATATTGCCTCTAATATAATTCAAGCAATGGTTGTTCCTGGCTCAGGATTAGTAAAACAACAAGCTGAGGAAGAAGGTCTTGATCGAATATTTATTGAAGCTGGATATGAATGGAGAGAACCAGGTTGTTCTATGTGTTTGGCTATGAATGCAGATAGATTAGAGCCTAAAGAAAGATGTGCTTCTACATCAAACCGTAATTTTGAAGGTCGTCAAGGTCAGGGTGGAAGAACTCATTTGGTTAGTCCTGCAATGGCAGCAGCAGCTTCTATAGCTGGCCATTTTGTAGATATTAGAGATTTTAATTGAGTGATTTAAATATGCAGCCATTTACTATTCATGAAGGTTTAGTTGTTCCATTAGATAGAGAAAATGTTGACACAGATCTTATAATACCTAAGCAATTTCTTAAATCTATTAAGAAAACTGGGTTTGGTCCAAATTTGTTTGACGAATTACGATATTTGGATCATGGTGAACCAGGTGTTGATAATAGCAAGAGACCTATAAATCCTAATTTTGTTCTTAATCAGAAAAGATATGCAGGAGCTTCTATTTTATTGGCTCGTAAAAATTTTGGATGTGGTTCTAGTAGAGAACATGCTCCTTGGGCTTTGACTCAGTATGGTTTTAGATCTATTATAGCCCCATCTTTTGCTGATATATTTTTTAATAATAGTTTCAAAAATGGTTTGTTGCCTATAGTATTGTCTGATGCTAACATTTCAAAATTATTTGATGTTGTTCAAGAGAAACCTGGATATAAAATTACAATTGATCTATACAAGCAAAAAATTACTACGGATGATAATTTTGTTATAGAGTTTGAAATTGAGTCATTTAGAAAGCATTGTCTGTTGAATGGTTTTGATGATATTAGTTTAACATTACAACATTCTGATCAAATAAAAAAATTTGAAGCTGAACGTTTAAATAGTAATCCTTGGTTAGAATCGATATAAATTTATTGGTTTTTTTTATAATTAGATTTGTTAGGTAAATAAATGGCTAATATTATTGCTGTTTTGGCTGGAGATGGTATAGGTCCAGAGATTGTAGATCAAGCTGTCAGGGTTATAGAATCTTTGTGTTTAGATATAAAGATAGAATATGCTTTGGTTGGTGGGGCTGCTTTTGATAAGTTCGGTCACCCTTTGCCTCAAGAAACTCTTGATTTAGCAAAAAGATCTGACGCAATATTGTTTGGAGCTGTTGGTGATTGGAAGTATGATTCATTGCCTAGAGAATTGCGTCCAGAGCAGTCTATTTTAGGATTGCGTAAGTCATTGGGGTTGTTTGCTAATTTACGTCCAGCTTTTTTATATAATGAACTTATAAATTCATCTTCTTTAAAGCCAGAAGTTGTGTCTGGTTTAGATTTATTAATAGTTAGAGAATTGACAGGTGATGTTTATTTTGGACAACCTCGTGGTGTTAGAACTTCTATAGATGGGAATTTTATAGGAGAAAAAGAAGGGTTTGATACTATGCGTTATTCTGAGACAGAAGTTACAAGAATAGCTCATGTTGCGTTTCAATCTGCTCAAAAACGACGTAAAAAGCTTTGTAGTGTTGATAAAGCAAATGTTCTTGAAACATCACAATTTTGGAGAGATATTGTTTTAAAGGTCTCGAAAGATTATAGAGATGTTTCTTTAACTCACATGTATATAGATAATGCAGCAATGCAGTTAATCAAAGACCCTTGTCAATTTGATGTTGTAGTTACGGGGAATCTGTTTGGTGATATTTTATCAGATGAAGCTGCTATGTTGACTGGTTCTATTGGCATGTTACCTTCGGCCTCTTTGAACGCTAATAATCAAGGTTTATATGAACCAAGTCATGGTTCTGCTCCAGATATAGCAGGTAAAAACATTGCTAATCCTTTAGCTACCATTTTGTCAGCATCAATGTTATTAAGATATTCATTGAATATGCCTAAAGAGGCAGATAGAATAAATTTGGCAGTAAAAAATGTATTATCTAAAGGTTTTCGTACTTCAGATATTTTTGCAAAAGGAAACATTAAAGTTACTACATCTGAAATGGGTGATGAAGTTTTAAAAGAACTTGCTAGTCAAAAGTAATTTTATTGTTTGTTCAAACTAATTTCTAAGTGAAGTGAAATATGATTCAGTCAGTTGGTTTGGTTGGATGGAGAGGGATGGTTGGCTCTGTCTTGATGAAGAGAATGCGCGAAGAGAATGATTTTTCTTTTATAAATCCTGTTTTTTTTTCTACTAGTAATATTGGCGGACTAGCTCCAGATTGGGCAGATGGGGCAGATAAATTAAAAGATTCTTATGATATTAAAGAATTGAAAAAATTGCCTATTATTCTGACAGCGCAAGGTGGAGATTATACTACAGAAGTTCATTCTCAACTTAGGAAAGAAGGTTGGGATGGTATATGGATAGATGCAGCTAGTTCTTTAAGAATGAAAGATGATTCTATCATTGTTCTAGATCCAGTTAATCGTTCAGTTATAGATGCTGCTTTGAATAAAGGAGTTCGTGATTTTATAGGTGGTAATTGTACAGTTAGCTGTATGTTGATGGGTTTGGCTGGGTTATTTAATGCTGATTTAGTGGAATGGGCCACATCTATGACGTATCAAGCAGCTTCTGGTGGAGGTGCTCAGCATATGCGTGAGCTTTTAACTCAGTTTGGGTTAATAAATAGTTCTATTAAAAATCTTTTGGATGATCCATCTTCTGCTATCCTTGATATAGATAGAGGGGTGTTAAATCTCCAAAAAGATTCAAACATGCCTAAGCAGCACTTTGGTGTGCCTTTAGCGGGAAGTTTAATTCCATGGATTGATAAAGATTTAGGTAATGGAATGTCTCGTGAAGAATGGAAAGCTGAAGCAGAAACAAATAAGATTCTTGGTCGAAAAAAAGAAGACAATAACCTTGTTAATATAGATGGTATATGTGTTAGGATAGGTGCTATGAGATGCCATAGTCAAGCTATAACTATTAAATTAAAGAAAGATATACCAATAAATGAGATAGAGGATATTATTAAGTCTGGTACTAATTGGGCTAAAGTTATACCTAATAATAAAGAAGATAGTGTTGATAGGTTAACTCCTATTGCAGTCACTGGTACTTTAGATATTCCTGTTGGCCGCTTGCGTAAAATGTCAATGGGTCCTAAATATTTGAGTGCTTTTACTGTTGGTGATCAATTATTATGGGGCGCTGCTGAACCTTTGCGTCGTATGCTAAGAATAGCACTAGGTGAAGCATAATTCTGACAATTAGAAGGATATTGTTAACTATTAGATTTACAGTATCCTTCTATCAACCTTTATGTTTTTTTCAATGAAAAGAATTGCTATAGGATTATCCTATAATGGTGTTTTTTTTAATGGATGGCAATCTCAATTAGATGTTGATTCTGTGCAAGACTCTCTAGAAAAAGCAATATTAAGATTTACAGCTAATAATAAAAGAATTAGAGTTACATGTGCAGGTCGTACAGATAAAGGAGTACATGCAACTTTGCAGGTTGTGCATTTTGACACTGATGTTAATAGAAAAATGTCTTCTTGGGTGAGAGGTATAAATACTTTTCTACCATCAAGTGTTTCTGTTCATTGGGCAAAAGAAGTAACTGAAGATTTTCATGCTCGTTTTAGTGCTATTTCTAGAACATATACTTATGTTTTGTATTGTGGAAGAATCAGACCTTCTATATATAAAGATTTAGTAGGTTGGTGTATTTATGATCTTAATTTAGAAAATATGTTAATGGCTTCAGAATATTTAATTGGTTTACATGATTTTAGTAGTTTTCGTGCGTCTGGATGCCAATCAAATAATCCTGTGAGATTTGTTCACTATATAGAAATTAAAAGAAATGGTCATTTTATATTTTTTAAAATAAAAGCAAATGCTTTTTTATATCATATGGTTCGTAACATAATTGGTTCTTTGATCGAAGTAGGTAAGTCTATTAAAAGTGTATATTGGATAAAAGAATTGTTGGAATCTAAAAATAGATCTTTGAGTGCTCCAACTTTTTCTCCTTCTGGTTTATACTTGTCGTATATTTCTTATCCAGATAAATTTAATTTGTTTCAACATACGAATGATGAAGATATTGCTATTCCATTTTTATAAGATTTTTATTTGATTTTAGATAATTTATTTATATGACTTACAGGCATACTAGAATAAAAGTTTGTGGTTTTACTAAAGAGGAAGATGTTATTTCTGCTATTGATTGTGGTGTTAATGCAATTGGGATAGTTTTTTACAAAAATAGTAAACGTTCTATTTCTATAAATCAAGCAATATCTATAAAGAAAGAAATTCCTCCTTTTGTTGATTTGGTTGCTTTATTTGTCAATCCTTCTAGATTAGAAGTGAATAAAGTACAGGATGCAATTTCTCCAGATTTGATTCAATTTCATGGTGATGAAAGTCCAGATTTTTGTTCAAGTTTTAATCAAAAGTTTTTAAAAGCTTTTAGAGTAGGAGCTCCAGATTTAAAGAATTCAGATAATTTAAAAAATGCTTGTTTAAATTATTATAATGCTCATGGTTGGTTGTTTGATAGTTATAGTAGTGGATATGGAGGGAGTGGTATTTCTTTTGATCATAAATTATTAAAACCACTATTTGAAAGCACTCAAAAAAAACGCATTATATTATCAGGAGGTATTAACGAAGATAATATAATTAGTATATTAAGTAAAATACAACCATACTCAATAGATGTAAGTAGTGGTGTTGAAATTTCTCCTGGAGTAAAATCTTCAGAAAAAATATTTAGATTAATTAATTTAATCAGAATGTCAGAAAAATGTATGCCTATTAGCACAATATAAACATTATATTTTCTTAAAAGATAATTTTTGTTTGCGAGTTTGTTAAATACATTATAAAATTAACAATTATAGGCGGTTAGCTCAGATGGTTAGAGCGCTACGTTGACATCGTAGAGGTCGTTGGTTCGATCCCAATACCGCCTACCATATATAAATATAATAATATGATTATGGTTTCTTGTTTTTTGTAAGATGTATGCATATCCTTGTTAATCTATAGTAGTAGATTTCTGTAAATTCTATATAATTATCTTTGTTGATAATTTTTTCTTTTAAGTCCAGTTAGTAACTTATATTTAGAAAGTATTTTATTTATATATAAATATATTTGTATTTATATATTTTGATTTTATGATTTAAGGAATGTTTAATGATATTAGTGACATTGCCAGATGGCTTGCAACTTAGATATGATCAGGCAGTTAATATTTCTACAGTTGTCACGGATATTGGTTTGAATAGCATAGCTGTTGCAGGATCTATAAGTTTTAATGGTGTGGATTTTAAATTAGTTGATTTGAGTTTCCAAATAATTAAAAATGCAACAGTTAAAATTATCACTATAAAAGAAAGTGAAGGTTTGGAAATAATTCGTCATTCTACAGCACATTTACTAGCCTATGCTATTAAAGAATTATTTCCAGAAGCAAAAATTGCTATAGGTCCAGTTATTGATAATGGTTTTTATTATGATATTAGTTGTAAACACTCTATAACTTTAGATGATCTAAATATTATAGAAAAGAAAATGCATGAATTATCATTGAAAAATGAATTAATTATAAGAGAATCTTCTAGTAGAAATAATGCATTAAATTTTTTTAAAGAAATAGGTGAAAGCTATAAAGTAGAAATAATTTCTCAAATACCAGAATCTGATGATCTCTCATTGTATAGAGAGGGTAATTTTGTTGATTTATGTAAAGGTCCTCATGTTCCTTCTAATGGTTTTTTAAAATATTTTAAATTATTAAAAATATCTGGAGCATATTGGCGAGGAGATAGCAATAATGAAATGTTACAAAGGATATATGGTACAGCCTGGGCTACTAAAGATCAGTTAAATAGTTATTTAAAAATGCTAGAAGAGGCAGCAAAAAGAGACCACAGGAAAATATCTAAAGATTTAGATTTATTTCATATTCAAGAAGAAGGGCCTGGATTAATTTTTTGGCACCCAAAAGGTTGGATTATATGGCAACAAATAGAAAATTATATGAGGAATGTGTATGTTAATAATGGTTATAAGGAAATTAAGAGTCCTCAATTATTAGATATATCTTTGTGGAAAAAAACAGGTCATTGGGATAATTATCGTGAGAATATGTTCATTACTCATTCAGAGAATCGTGATTATGCTCTAAAACCTATGAATTGCCCAGGACATATACAGGTTTTTAATTCAAGTTTACGTTCATATAAAGAACTACCTATAAGATATGGTGAGTTTGGACAGTGCCATCGCAATGAAACATCTGGTTCTTTACATGGTCTTATGAGATTGCGAGGATTTACTCAAGATGATGGTCATATATTTTGTGCTGAAGAACATTTAGAGAAAGAATGTATTTGTTTTACAAAATTACTGCAAAAAGTATATAATGATTTTGGTTTTAAAGATATTACATATAGAGTATCTACTCGACCTAAGAAGAGGATAGGTAGTGATGATTTATGGGATCAGGCCGAGAATGCTTTAATTAATAGTCTTAGTCAAATGGGTTGTGAATTTGATATTAGTGCAGGAGAAGGTGCTTTTTACGGTCCTAAGATAGAATATGTTTTAAAAGATGCAATAGGAAGAAATTGGCAATGTGGCACTATTCAGGTTGATTTTTCTATGCCTGTAAGATTAAAAGCTGAATATGTAGATGCACATGATCAAAGGTGTAATCCAGTAATGCTTCATAGAGCTATTCTAGGTTCTATAGAGCGTTTTGTAGGTGTTTTGATTGAGCATCATGCTGGTTCTATGCCTCTTTGGTTAGCTCCAGTACAGATTGTAATTTGTTGCATTTCTGAACAGTATGCAGATTATGCTAATATTGTTATGCGAGATTTAAGAAAAAATGGTTTTCGTGTTGAGGTTGATTTGAGGAATGAAAAAATTAATCGTAAAATTCGAGAACATTCTTTGCAGAAAGTACCATATATTTTAGTTGTTGGTGAGAAAGAAAAAAATGATGCTACTTTATCAATACGTACTAGAGGATCTAAAAATTCTTTTATTATGAATAGTAATGAATTTATAAAACTTCTAACTGATGATATATGTACACTTAATCATAGTTTTTCTAGTTAATTTTCTTTTTAATTTTTGAGGAGTTGTTAATATCGCTACCGAAAAGACTAGTCGTATAAATGGTGAAATCCGTGTTCCTGAAATACGTTTGATAGGTATTGATGGTGAACAGTTGGGAATAAAGAAGATTGCTGAGGCTTTGCAATTATCAGAAGATCTTGGTATTGATCTTGTTGAGATAGCTCCTAATGCGATTCCTCCTGTTTGTCGTTTGATGGATTATGGTAAATTTAAATATAAAGAACAAAAAAGATTAGCTGAAGCTAAGTCTAAACAAAAGACAATTCAAGTAAAGGAAATTAAGTTTCGGCCATCTACAGATGATGGAGATTATAATGTTAAATTAAGAAATTTACGTAGGTTTTTAGAAGAAGGTGATAAGGCTAAGGTTTCTTTACGTTTTCGTGGAAGAGAAATGGCTCATCAAGAAATAGGTATGGTTCTTCTAGAAAGAATACGCTCTGATTTAGTCGATTATGCTCTTGTAGAGTCAATGCCTAAATTAGAGGGTAGACAGATGGTTATGATGTTAGCACCAAAGAAAAAAACTGTGTAAATAGTTATTTAAAAACGCTACATTCTTACTTAATTAATAGCTTGCGTAATTGTTTTACGCAAGCATTTGTTTGATAATTTTATGCATGTATTATTTATAATAGATCCAATAGAAACTCTTTTTGCTTATAAAGATACTTCTGTGGATATAATGATTACTTTAATTGAAAGAAATAATGTAATTAGTATAGCCAATCAAAAAGATTTATTTATTGAAGATGGTAAGGTAAAGGTTAAATCTCAAAGAATTTATTTACAAACAAATATTAATTTACATAAAAATGAATGGTTTTATACAAACTCTTCTTCAAATATAGAGGAAATTAGTTTGTTTGATGTTGTGTTGGTTAGGAAAGATCCTCCATTTGACATGGAGTATCTTTATATGACTCATATACTTGAATATGCAAAAAAAAGTGGTGTTAATATTATAAATAACCCAGCGTCAATTCGTAATTATCCTGAGAAATTATCAATTTTGAATTTTCCCGAACTTATAGCTCCGACTATAGTTTCTAGTAGTATTTTTGAATTACAAAAATTCTGTTGTAAACATCAAGATGTGATTGTGAAACCGTTAGATGGTATGGGTGGAACTGGTATATTTAGACTGAAGAATAATGACTATAATTTAAATGTTATTTTAGAAACAGTTACAAATAATAATAGTTCTACAGTTATGGTGCAAAAATACATTCCAGAAATATTAAATGGAGATAAAAGGGTAATCTTAATAAATAACAAGATCGTTCCTTTTTGTTTAGCTAGAATTCCAAAAGAAGGAGAGACAAGGGGCAATTTAGCAGTAGGAGGAAGAGGTGTTGCTCAGACTCTTTCTAAAAATGATATAAGAATAGCAGAAATAGTTAGTGATTTTTTTATTGATAAAGGCCTTGCCATAATAGGTTTGGATATTATAGGAGATTATTTAACTGAAATCAATATAACTAGTCCTACTTGTTTTGTAGAGATTAAAAAACAAACTCAATTTAATGTATCAGGAATGTTTGTTGACTATTTAGAAACATTGTTATTAAATAAAACTTAAAGAGTTTTTTATATTTTATAACATTATGATTAATCAAATAATTTTTCTTCTTTTATATGATTTTAGCTAAAAATGTAATTCTTAATAAAGAATGTGGTTTGAATGCTGTTGAGTCATCTAAACTTACTAAAATTGCAGGTAAATTTAGATGTGAGATTTTTATATCATGTGATGCTAGACGAGTCAATGCGAAAAGTATTATGGGTATAATGATGTTGGCCGCAGGAAAAGGTAAACTTATTAAAATAGAAGCATCTGGTATAGATGCTGAAGAGGCTATAAATTCTTTAGAATGCTTTTTTTCTTAGATTTGTATTTTTATTTTCCTGTTGAACCAAAACCACTATTCCCTCTTGGATTATTTTCTGAAAAATTTTCTACCAGATCAAATATAGGCTTGATTATTGGTAGAAATATCATTTGTGCTATTCTTTCTCCTGGGTTAATAAAAATGGACATGTTAGAATCTTTATGATTTCTATTCCATGCGCTGATGAAAATAGTACCTGAATAATCTGCGTCAATTACTCCAGCAGTATTTCCAAGTATTAGTCCTTTTTTATGCCCAAGTCCAGATCTTGGTAGTATGATTGCCATCATGTTAGATTTATTCATATGTATAGCTATACCAGTTGATATTAATGCAGGTATAGCTCCTGGTTTTATCTCAATTGTTTCTTCTACACAAGCATATAAATCAATACCTGCAGCAAGTTCGCTTTGATATTTAGGTAGTTCGCCATTTTTTTTTAAGAAATCATTAGTGATTTTAATCTCAATTTTTGGTGATAACAATTTGTCAATTAAATTTTCTGATTCATGTTTCATATTTATATTAATGTAGTTTGTTTTGAGTGTCTATTGTTTAAGTTTTTTGGATATCTCTTTCATTACCTGTCTAGCAGCTTCTATTTTATTAGAATTAGGCAAATCTAAAATTTCTGACGAGTCTATTAACATAAGTTTTGCCTTGTCAGAATTCATTACGTCAGTTGCAATATTAGCTATGATAAGATCAATATTTTTTTGAATAAGTTTTTTATATGCATAATCTTTTAGGTTTTCAGTTTCAGCTGCAAAACCAACGCAGAATGGTTTGTTTTTAATTTTAGCTACTTCATATAAAATATCAGGATTGTAATCTAAAATTATTTTCGGAATATTATTAGTATTATTTTTTTTGATTTTATTGTTTTGGTAGTTTAATACCTTCCAATCTGAAACAGCAGCGACTGATATAAAAACATCTATATCAGCTATATTTCTCATAACAGATTGATACATATCAACAGCTGTTACAACATTATAAGTTTTAATGTTTGTTGGAATTTTTAAATTTGTTGGTCCAGTTACAAGAGTGACATCTGCACCAAATTCATAAGCTGCTTTTGCTATAGAATAACCCATTTTACCAGATGATTTATTACTTATGAATCGTATTGGGTCTATTGGTTCTATAGTAGGTCCTGCTGTTATAAGTATTTTTTTGTTTTTTAATAGTTTGGGTTGGAAGAATGATATTATTTCATCTGATATTTCTTCTATTTCTGCCAGTTTTCCATATCCAATTTCTCCACAGGCTTGTTTGCCGTATGAAGGCCCAATGATTTTAATGTTATCAAGTATTAATTGTTTAATATTACGTTGTGTGCTGGGATTATTCCACATTTCTTTATTCATTGCTGGTGCAATGAATAGTTGACAATTTCTTGCTAAACACATAGTGGATAAGAAATCATCAGCTATTCCATTTGATATTTTTGCTATAAAATTTGCAGTTGATGGAACTATAATTATTAAGTCTGCTTTTCTGGTTAAATTTATATGATTTATTCCATTATCGGAAATGTTCCATGACTCATCATCAATGACATCTTTACCAGAAAGAGTTTCCATAGTAGTCTTGGTAATAAAATTTTTAGATGACTTAGTCATTACGATAGTTACTATCGCTTCTTTTTCTATTAAGATTTTAATTAAATCTGCTACTTTGTAACAAGCAATACTACCTGTCATTCCTATAATGATATTTTTTTTATAAAGATCAGACATTTTTATAATTGAATACCTCAACCCATTTTTAATATTAATAAATATAAAGCTATCTTTTTTTGTTCACTACTTCAGATAAAATAAGTAAAATCGTACCAAAGCTTATATAAACATCAGCAAAGTTAAACGCAGGGAAGAAAAAATCATTGTAATAGAACAATAAAAAGTCTATTACATACCCATTAATAATCCTATCTATCATATTGCCTATAGTACCAGCCAAAATAGTAGTTAAAGAAAGAAATAGTATTATATTTGTTGCTTGTTTATATATGAACTGTTTTAGTATTACCAAGCAAACAAAACAGCCTATAACTATAAAAAAATATCTTTCCCAACCATTCTGATTAGATAATATACTAAAAGCTGCTCCCCAATTGTATATAATAGTTAGATCAAAGAATGAGTATATATTTATTCTTTCTGCGTATTTTATTGTTTGATCTAAATATGATTTAGTATATTGATCTACAATAATTAGAATAAATGCTATAAACAAACAATATTTTCTAAGATAATTACCTCTAGGGTTATATAATTTTTTTACCATAAGTTAAGCTTTACTGCGATTTTCACCATTTTTAAATAAATTTTCTATACATCTTTTACAAATATTTTCATATTCATTATATGTACATAGATCATCTCTCCAATGCCAACAACGCTGACATTTTTTATTATTAGATGACTTAACAATTACTTCTGTTTCTTGAGTCTTGGAATCGAAAATTGTGCATTTTGAAACAATAAGAACGAAATGCAAATCATTTTTTATGCTATCTAATATTTTTCTATCATGATTATTTGCATATATTTCTACTTCTGCTTGTAGAGATGATCCTATTTCATTATTTTTTCTTGTTTCTTCTAATTTTTTTTGAGTTAAATCCTTAATTGTTCTTATTTGGAGCCATTTTTCACATAAATAATTATCTGATTCTAATGTTTTTATTTCATGAAATAATTCTGTAAAAATAGTTTTTTTAAAAGAATTTTCTTTCAAGTCAATATTATTTGAATTTAACAATTCACGCCATGCTTCTTCTGCTGTAAATGATAAAATAGGTGCTATTATTTTTAATAAAGTTTGTGTGATCTCTAACAAAGCTGTTTGAGCTGATCTTCTAGCTAAGCTGTTAATAGCTGTGGTGTACAAACGATCTTTTAAAATATCTAAATAGAAAGCTCCTAAATCTTCTGAGCAAAATTTTTGTATTTTTGATATAGCTTTATGGAATTCATATTTTTCATAATAAACTCTAATTTCTTTTTGAAAATTATTAGTCATTATTAATGCATATTTATCGATTTCAAAAAGATTAGAATAGTCAACATGATTATTAAGATTAAAGTCACTTATATTAGATAATAGAAATCTTATTGTATTTCGTATACGTCGATAACTTTCTACAACTCTATCAAGTATTTCTTTAGAAATTGATAATTCTCCAGAATAGTCAGTGTTAGCAACCCAAAGCCTTAGTATCTCTGCTCCTAGTGAATCACATATTTTCTGAGGAGAAATTACATTGCCTAAAGATTTGCTCATCTTTTTACCTTCTCCATCTACTACAAAACCATGGGTTAATAGTGATTTATAAGGAGCTTTACCATAAAGCATACAACTAGTAAGTAAAGATGAATGAAACCATCCTCTATGCTGATCAGATCCTTCTAAATATAAATCAACTGGCCAAGATAGTTCGTTTAAATGAGTGCCATTTATATCTTTTGATTTTCCACCAATAACTGTTGCATGTGTCGATCCTGAATCGAACCATACATCTAATGTATCACTATTTTTTTCATAGAATTTTGATTCTTCTTCTGTTAGGAAATCATTAACAGTTATATTTTGCCATTCTTCAATACCACCTTTTTCTATTCTATTAGCTATTAATTCCATAAAATATATGGTATTTGGATGTAGTTCTTTAGTTTCTTTATGCAGAAAGAATGGCATTGGTACACCCCATTGTCTTTGACGTGATAAAGTCCAATCAGGTCTGTTAGATATCATTGATTTTAATCTATCTTTTCCCCAAGAAGGATAAAAGATTGTTTCATCTATGCTTGATAAAGCAGTTTCTCTAACGGTTGTATTATTTTCTGATTTTATGTCCATGCCAGCAAACCATTGGTAAGCTGTTCTTAAAATTATCGGAGTTTTATGTCTCCAACAGTGCATATAACTATGGTTATAAGATTCCGATTTTAATAAATTATTAACGCTTAGTAATATTTCAATAATATTTTTATTTGCTTCCCAAATAGACAATCCTTTGAATAGTGGTACACAATCTAAGAAATAACCTTCTTCGTTAATTAAATTTAGAATCTCTGAATCATGGAAGCCATTTTCTTTAAAAGTATTAAAATCCTCAATTCCATGAGCAGGAGCTGAATGAACAACACCAGTACCTGATTCTAAAGTAACATAGTCAGCCAGTAGAACTGGAGTTTTACGATTGTAGAAATTATTTAATTCTGCCAAGGGATGAAGAAACACTTGGTTTTTAAGATTTTTCCCTTGAGTCGTAGATAAGATGTTTCCATTTAGATTTGTCTCTTTTAAAAAACTCGAGACTCTATCTTTAGCTATTATTATCATAGCTTGAGATGCTACTTTGGAATTGGTGCAAACTAAAGCATACTCTATCTCTGGATGTATATTAATGCATTGATTAGAAGGTATCGTCCATGGTGTAGTGGTCCAAATAACTATTGACCCTTTTTCTATACCACTAACGTTAAAAATATTTTCTAATTCTATTTTATTTATAAAGTTAAATGACACATATATAGCTGTATCATTTTTATCGTAATATTCTATTTCAGCATCTGCTAATGTTGATTTACAATCAAAACACCAATTTACAGGTTTCAATCCTCTAAAAACAAATCCATGTTCAATAATTCTTTTTAAAACACGTATTTCATTGGCTTCATTTTTAAAATCCATAGTTAGATAAGGATTATTCCAATTAGCAATAATTCCTAGACGTTTAAATCCTTGTTTTTGATTCTCAATTTGAATCTTAGCATAAGATCTGGATTTATTTTGAAGCTCTCTTGTGGAAAGATTTTTTCCATATTTTTTTTCTATCTGTATTTCTATAGGCATACCATGGCAATCCCATCCAGGGATATAGTTTGCATCATACCCTGACATAGTTTTGCTTTTTATTATTATGTCTTTTAGAATTTTATTAACAGAATGTCCCAAGTGAATGCTTCCATTAGCATATGGTGGACCATCATGCAGAGTAAATTTAGGTCTTCCTTCACAAGACTTTCTTATGATTTCATATATGTGATTTTCTTCCCATTCTTTAATCCAAAGTGGTTCTCTTTGAGGTAAGTTAGCACGCATTGGGAATGAGGTATCTAGTAAATTCAGTGTATTTTTATAGTCCATGGGTATTAAAGTAAGAACGTGCGTTTTTTATGTCAGTAGAAATTGCATGTATTAGTGATTCTATGTCAGGAAACTTCTCTTCATTGCGTAATTTTTTTATAAATTCAATATGTATAAGTTTACCATATGCTGTTATATTAACATCAATGAGAGATATTTCTAACAATAATATACCATTTTTTTCTAGAGTTTCTCTTGTTCCTAGACTAGCTACTCCAGGTATTTTTTTATTTTCTAGTCCATATACATATACTAGATATACTCCTTTGCTTAGAGCATAATTCTGTGGAACACTTATGTTCATAGTTGGGTAACCTAGTTTTCTGCCTATTTTATTACCATGAATTACATGTCCTGTTATACCAAAATTCCTGCCTAAAAGGCTATTTGCTAAAGTGATATTAGATAATTTTAAAGCCTCTCGTATTTGTGAGCTAGATATTCGATTATTGTGATTATCTATGACTCTTTTTATTGTTTGAACTTCAAAATTATATTTTAGAGATGCTTTTTGCAATGTTTCTAAATTACCTTGACGTTTATATCCAAATTGAAAGTTTTCTCCAATGAGTAAGTATTTAACATTTAGATTTCTTACTAAGAATTCTTCAATGAATGTATTAGCTGTTATTTGTGATATTTCACTATTAAATTTAGATATAAATATTTGATCGATAGAATATTTTGATATATTTTCAATTTTGTCTCTTGTTTTGTAAATTCGTGTTGGTAAGTTTTGTAATAAATTATTGTTTTTTTGAAAAAACTCACGTGAATGAGGATGGAAGGTCAACACAGAAGGTGTTATTCTTCTAGCTGTTGCTTCCTCTACGAGTTTTGTTAATATTTTTTGATGCCCTATATGTACGCCATCGAAATTACCAATTGTAAGAGCGCATGATTGCTTCAAGGGATTGTTTATGTTTTTGTAAATATGCAATTTTTGTTTCCAAATAAAAACTAATGAATATATTTTAATAACTTTATTAATTCGGAGAACATATTATTTTGAAAAATCATCATAAAAATTGTCGCTTTGTTATATTAATTTCAGGTCGTGGTAGCAATATGCAAAAAATAGTAGAGTCATCTATATATGGAAAATGGCCAGCAACTATTTGTGCTGTTATATCTAATGATCCTAGTTCTCTAGGTTTACAATGGGCTAAAGACAGAAATATTCCTACGGATTCATTAGATCATAAGAATTATGCAAATAGAGACCTTTTTGATCAAGCACTTAAGAAAAAAATAGACGAATATTTTCCTGATTATGTTTTATTAGCTGGTTTTATGCGTATTCTATCAAAAGATTTTGTTGATCATTATAAACATAGGTTAATAAATATACATCCTTCTTTGCTACCATCTTTTCCAGGATTGAATACTCATTATAAAGCAATTGAAAAGGGTGTTAAAATTCATGGTTGCACTATTCATTTTGTGAATTCAGAATTAGACGATGGTCCTATAATAATACAGGGTTGTTTATCAGTTAAATCTAATGATGATTCTGCTAGTTTAGCAGAAAGAGTTTTAAAGATAGAGCATAAGATTTTTCCATTAGTTTGTAAATGGTTGTCTCTTGGTAAGATTGTAATTAATCAAGAAAATAAAGTGGAAGTTAAAGGAGAAAATAATTTGTTATTTTATGATGATGTTGATCATATGCAATTATTCTGAAAAACACAGTTGTTTATTTGCAACTAAGAATATTTTGAGTTAGAACTAACTTGTGAGATTTTTTGATTGGTTTTTAATGCAATTATATATTATAGGTACCTATAATATATTTCATATTTATTGCTTTTATTGCGTGAAATATGAATCTTTTTAATTTTTTCTTATGTATAGGGTATATCATAAGTAACTTCTCTATATATTTTTATAAGTAACCAAATATGGATAAAATTATTTCTTTTATAACTGGTGGTTTCACACAAGCTTCGTCTTTGCAGATTTTCTTATTTACTCTTTTGGTAACTCACATCACTATACTCGGGGTTACAATTTTTCTTCATAGAAGTCAAGCTCATAGAGCTTTAGATTTACATCCTTTTGTTATGCATTTTTTTCGTTTTTGGTTATGGATGACAACCGGCATGGTAACAAAGGAGTGGGTTGCTATACATCGTAAGCATCATGCTAAATGTGAGAGAGAAGGCGATCCTCATTCTCCTATGATTTTTGGAATATGGAAAGTTTTTTTTGGTGGAGCTGAGCTTTATCGTGAGGAAGCTGCTAATCAAGAAACATTATTAAGATTTGGTAAAGGGACGCCTGATGATTGGTTAGAGCAAAATCTTTATTCAAAACATAGTAGTTTGGGAATAATGATTACTCTAGTCATAGATATAGCTCTTTTTGGTATTGTAGGACTAACAGTTTGGGCTATTCAGATGGCTTGGATACCTTTTTGGGCTGCTGGTGTTGTTAATGGGGCAGGTCATTATTGGGGTTATCGAAATTATAATAGTCCAGATACTAGCACTAATTTGTTTCCTATAGGCTTGATAATAGGAGGAGAGGAGTTGCATAACAATCACCATGCTTTTGCTACTTCAGCAAAGTTTTCTTCTACTTGGTATGAATTTGATTTGGGATGGTGTTATATAAGATTATTATCATTTTTAGGTTTGGCTAAAATAAAAAAAATAGCCCCTAGACTTATTTTGAGTGATTCTAATAGAAATATTGATCTGATAACATTAAATGGGATTATTACTCATAGATATGAAATAATGGCAAGATATGCTGATATTATTAAGAAAGTTATGAACCATGAATTAAAAACACTTAGAAATTCTCATGATTGTTATATTAGATTAAAAAAAGTAAATGCTGACTTATATAAGCATGAATCAATAATTAATCCAGAAAAATTAGCAGAAGTTGATAAGGCAATATCTAGTAGCAAGTCTTTATCAATTCTTATAGAAATGCGTCGTGACCTTGCTCATGTTTGGGATAGTTCTAATCTTACTAGTGAGCAACTTCTTTCTTACTTAAAAACTTGGTGTAAACGAGCACAAATGAGTGGCATTTGTGATTTAGAGAAGTTTGCATTTAGCCTAAAACGTTATGTCGTATGAATTTAAATGATTTAAATGCAGAGCAGGAGAAAGCTGTAACTACTGGGTCTTCTCATACTTTGGTTTTAGCTGGAGCTGGAAGTGGTAAAACCAAAGTTCTTTCTTCTAGAATGGCTTGGTTACTTAACACAAAACAGGCTACTACTTATGATATTTTGGCTGTTACTTTTACCAATAAAGCAGCAAAAGAAATGATATCTAGGGTATCTAGCATGTTAACTACAGACATAAAAGGATTATGGATAGGAACTTTTCATGGTTTATGCCATAAAATGCTTAGAATTCATTGGAGAGAATCTAATTTGTTGCAGTCATTTCAGATAATAGATATGTCTGATCAGTTGTCTTTAATAAAACGTATTATAAAATCTAATGATGTTAATGAATCTAAGAATCAAGCAAGAGATTTGCAAAAATTTATAAATTATCACAAAGAGTATGGTATTAGATCATCTAAGGTAGAGGTCTATGATTCTTATAGTAAAAAATTAACAGAACTTTATCAAGAGTATGAGATTCAATGTTCTCGTGAGGGTCTTGTTGATTTTTCTGAGTTATTGTTAAAGTCTTATGAGCTTTTGAAATCAGATGATAATATTAGAAATTATTATCAAGATAGATTTCGCTTTATTTTAGTTGATGAGTTTCAAGATACTAATAATCTACAATATGAATGGTTGCGTTTATTAATAGGAAAGTCAACATCAGTGTTTGCAGTAGGAGATGATGATCAATCTATTTATGCATTTAGAGGTGCTAATGTAGGTAATATATCTTTATTTGATAAATATTATGCTAAAGGCAATATAATTAGATTAGAGCAAAATTATCGTTCTTTAGGTCACATATTAGGAGCAGCTAATTCTTTAATTAAGAATAATACTGGGCGTTTAGGTAAAAAATTATGGACTCAGAGTGGTGATGGCGATAAAGTTTCTGTTGTAGAAACATTTAATGATTCTATGGAATCTCAATGGGTAGTTGATGAGATCAAAAAACTTGTTAAAAATAACAAGGTTAATCCAGATGAAATAGCTATTTTGTATAGAAGTAATGCTCAATCAAGAGTATTAGAGCATGCTTTTTTCTCAAGAGGAGTTTCTTATAAGGTTTATGGTGGTCTTAGATTTTTTGAACGACAAGAAATAAAACATGCTTTGGCTTATTTACGTCTTATTGTTAATAGTAATGATAATAATTCATGGATAAGAGTAGTAAATTTCCCAATTCGAGGTATAGGTCCTCGCACTTTAGATTCTCTTTGGGCTATATCAAGAGAGTATGATGTCAGTTTATACGATGCAGTTAAGTACTATCAAGGGAAAAGCAGAGCTAATTTAGTTGCTTTTAATAATATAATTAACTCACTAAAAGAATTATCAAATAAACTTACTTTGTCTAGTCTTGTTGAATATCTTTTAGATTTTACTGGTATTAATTCTTATTATCAAAATAGCAAAGAAGAATCAGATAAGGATCGTTTAGAGAATTTAAAAGAATTAGTTACTGCGGCAATGGTTTTTTCCACTGAAGATGGTTATATTGATATTCCTGCTTCTTCTTTATTAAATTCTTCTTTACAAGATAGTAATGTTTTTATAGAAGAAAAAATGACTCCTTTGTTATCTTTTTTATCTCATGCTTCTTTGGAAGCTGGGGATGGTCAAATAGATGACAATCAACCATCTGTTCAGTTAATGACAGTTCATGCTGCCAAAGGACTTGAATTCAGGGTGGTTTTTATTACTGGGGTTGAGGAGGGTCTATTTCCTCATGAAAATAGTGTTGTCGATTCTTCTAGTGTTGAAGAAGAAAGACGTTTGATGTATGTTGCTATTACTAGAGCTAAAGAGAAATTATATATTACGATGGCTAATAGTAGAATGTTAAGGGGTCAGACAAGATATTCTTCTAGGTCTCGTTTTATTCAAGAAATAGATAATGACCACATAAATTTTATAAAGAAGCAAAACATTAATAATGTAAATGTTATTAATAAGAAGTATGTTTATACAGATACGTTAAGAGCTAATAGCAATAATTTTAAATCAGTTGCAAGTGAAGTTAGTGTTAATAATAATAAATTTTATATTGGGCAACATGTAAGACATAAGAGTTTTGGTGATGGTGTTATAGTTAAGTTAATAGGTAGCGGAGATGATTGTCAGGCACAAATAAACTTTACTAACTCAGGAGTCAAGACCATAATGCTTCGTATCGCAAAATTTGAATAATTAGTTATAGATCTTCTTTCCTTAGAAGAAGGACACTTTTCTCAGTATTTGTTGTTGTTAACCAAGTTGGTTTGAGATTTGGGAATGATCTTTGAAAATTTTCGTATTCATTTCCTATCTCTAGAATTAATAAACCTTCCTTGTTTAAATAGAATGCTGCTTTTTCTATAATTTTTCTTATAATATCCATTCCGTCAATTCCTCCATCTAATGCTGTTTTAGGCTCATGAGTGTATTCAATAGGTAGTGATTGCATAGATTTATTGTTTACATATGGAGGATTACATAAGATTATATCATATGGATATTCTTTAATATCTTCAAAAACATTACTGTTTTTTGTAGTGATTATATCTTCTAATGCATAGTTGAAAATGTTTTTTTTCGCTACATTTAAGGCCTCGTTTGAAACGTCAGTTGCCATTATTTTTGCATTAGGAAAGCTAAAAGATGCCATTATGGCTAAACATCCAGAACCAGTACATAAATCTAATATGTTTCTTACAGATTTAGGATTTTTTATCCATGGGTTTAAATCTTTTATTAATAGTTCAGATATAAATGATCGTGGAATTATTACTCTCTCATCTACATAAAATTTATATCCCTGCAACCAAGCTTCATTGGTTAAATATCCTATCGGAATACGTTTTTTAATTCTTTTATTAATTAAATTTATAATATTATTACGTTCTTCAAAGGTAACTGAGGCATCCATAAAAAGATCTATTATATCGTTTGATGGAATGTTTATTGCATAGGAAACTAAATATATAGCTTCATCGAAAGAGTTATCATTTCCATGCCCAAAGAACAAATTTTCTTTATTAAAATTACTTATGGCATATCTAATTAGATCTCTTACTGATCTAAGTTCATTGAAATTGTTATTTGTAAACATTGATTCTTTGATTTTTCTAAATTAATAATTTAGCTAATGTTTTTTTATATATGTTTTTTAACATATCAAGATCTGAAATTTTAACATGTTCATTAACTTTGTGTATTGTAGCATTACAAGGACCAAATTCTATTATTTCTTTACTGATTTTAGTTATAAATCTACCATCTGATGTTCCTCCTGAAGTAGACATATTACCTATTATGCCAAGTTCTTCATATATTGATTCAGATATTGCTTTGGTTAATTTACCACTTTTTGTTAAGAATGGATTTCCATTTAATAACCAATTGATATTATATTTTAAATGATGTTTATCCAATATAGAGTTTATTCTTTTTTGTAAAAGTTCTGGAGTGCTTTCAGTTGAGAATCTAAAGTTAAACTCTATATTTATTTCTCCTGGGATTATATTAGTGGCTCCGTTACCTGCATGTATATTGGAAATTTGGAATGTGGTTTTAGGAAAATATTCATTACCGTTGTCCCAATTTGTATTAGTTATTTCTAATAAAGCAGGGGCAATAGAGTGTATAGGATTATTAGCCAGGTGAGGATAAGCCACATGACCTTGTATTCCTTTTACAGTAAGATTCCCAGATAAAGATCCGCGACGTCCATTTTTATAGGTATCTCCTAATATTTTTTCTGATGTTGGTTCTCCTACTATACAATAATCAAGAAATATATTTTTCTTTTCAAGAAATTCACAAATGAGTTTAGTTCCATCGTTAGCTGGACCTTCTTCATCGGAGGTTATTATTAGTGCTATTGATCCATTGTGATCGGGATTGTCTTTTATGAATTCTATAATTGCAACTAGAAAAGCAGCTATAGATCCTTTCATATCAGCTGTTCCTCTACCATAGAGAAAACCATTATCTTCCGTAGGAGTAAAAGGATCCGTTGCCCATTCACTAATATTTCCTGTTGGGACAACATCAGTGTGTCCTGCAAAAGCAAATAATGGGGGGCTTAAGCCCCTAATAGCCCATAAGTTAGTTACTCCATTTTTACAAATAACTTCAAATTTAAAATTAAGTTTTTTTAAAATTTCAATTATTAATGATTGGCATCCAGCATCATTAGGAGTAATAGATTTAAGTTTAACTAATTCTTTTGTTATTTGTAATGTTGATAGATCATTTTTTTTCATTATGATCTCAATAAATCATTTATACTTGTTTTAGCTCTTGTTTTAGCGTCAACTCTTTTAACAATAACAGCACAAGCTAGGCTATATGTACCGTCAGAAGAAGGAATTGACCCAGGAACGACTACTGAGCCTGATGGGATTCTTCCATATGTAACTTTATTAGTAGATCTATCTAATATCTTTGTGCTTTGAGATAGGAAGACACCCATTGCTAAAACAGAATTTTCTTCTACCACTACTCCTTCTACTACTTCTGATCTTGCTCCTATAAAGCAATTATCTTCTATAATTGTTGGATTAGCTTGCAATGGTTCTAGAACACCACCTATTCCCACTCCGCCAGATAAATGTACATTTTTTCCTATTTGAGCACATGATCCAACAGTTGCCCATGTATCAACCATTGTTCCTTCACCTATATATGCTCCTATATTAACGTAAGAGGGCATAAGTACCACATTGTTTCCTATGAATGCTCCTTTTCTAGCTATTGCATTAGGAACAACTCTATATCCTCCATTTTTAAATTGGTTATCATCAAACTCGTTAAACTTTAAAGGTACTTTATCGTAAAATATTAATGGAGATTTACCAATTGTTTGATTTTCTTTAATTCTAAAAGATAGTAAAACAGCTTTCTTTATCCATTGGTGTGTGATCCACTCACCATCTATTTTTTCTGCTACTCTAATAGAGCCAGAGTCTAATAAATTTATAACCTTTTCAATGGTTTCTTTAACTTCTTTTGATACGCTAGAAGGTGAAATATTATTTCTATTTTCCCAGGAATCTTCTATTTTGTGTTGTATATCTAAGTTCATGTTATTTCTTTATTTAAGATTAGTTAATAATTGTTTTTTATAAATTCAGCAATTTTGTTAGCAGCTTCAGTACATTCTTTTAAAGACGAAACTAATGCTATTCTTATCATATTATCTCCAGGATTTATGCCCATGGATTTACGCGCTAGAAAACTTCCAGGAAGAACTGTTATTAAAGTATCCTCGAATAACTTGCGTGTGAATTCTTCATCTGAAACAGGAGTTTTTGCCCATAAATAAAAAGATGCTTGAGGTTTATCTATATGCATTACCTTTTTAAGTATAGGAAACACACTTTCTATTTTATCATTATACAATTTACGATTTTCTTGTACATGTTTTTCATCCGACCATGCTGCTATGCTAGCTGCTGTTACCAAAGGACTCATAGCGCTTCCGTTGTAAGTCCTATAAAGAAGAAATTTGTTAATTATTTTAGCATCGCCAGCTACAAAGCCAGATCTTAATCCTGGCACATTTGATCTTTTGGATAAACTTGAAAATACAACTAAATTATTATAGTCCGTTAAATTTAGTAAATTTGCTGCTTCTAGTGCTCCTAGAGGAGGGTGTGATTCATCATAATATATTTCTGAATAACATTCATCTGAGGCTATTACAAAGTTGTATTTATTAGACAGATCAAAAATTTCTTTCCACTCTTGTAGGTTTAGTACATTTCCTGCAGGATTTCCTGGTGAGCATACATATAACAATTGGGTTTTATTCCATACTTGTTCTGGGACATCGTTCCATTTATAAGAAAAATTATTTTTTTGGTCTAAATTTACATAATAAGGTTCAGCTCCAGCTAATAGAGAAGCTCCTTCATAAATTTGATAAAAAGGATTAGGGCAAATAACAACAGGATTAATTATAGAATTATTTATAACAATTTGTGCAAAAGAAAATAATGCTTCTCTTGAGCCAATGACAGGTAATATTTCGCTATCAGGATTAACTTTAGTTTTGTTATATCGTTTTTCTATCCAATTAGCTATAGTTTCTCTTAATTTTTGATCTCCTTTTGTGGTAGGGTAATTTGATATACCAGATATATTATTAACAATTGCATTTTTAATTGTGTCTGGAGCTGGGTGTTTTGGTTCTCCAATTGATAGATTTATTGGTATGTGTTTGTTGTTTTTATTGTCAATATTAGATAGCAAAACACGAAGTTTTTCGAATGGATATGGATTTAATTTATTTAATTTTAGATTCATAGTTTTTTTTGTGAGCAAAATGATATAATATACACATGTTGCGAAGGTGGCGAAATTGGTAGACGCACCAGGTTTAGGTCCTGGCGCCGAAAGGTGTATGGGTTCGAGTCCCCTCCTTCGCACCATTAAGCGATTTGTTTGTCTTAATTCTTTATTGTAAACATAATTTATTTTATCGTACAGCTTATATTTATTAGTTTTTTTATAAAGATAATTTCTGTATAATGATTGATAGATTTTGAGCTTATGTAATCTGAATTTATCATTTTGCTTTGAGAAATTATTTAAAGATTACATAGACTTTCAGGTCGTTTTTATTTTTTATTTTTTATTTTTTTTGGCTTTTAGTTATTATGTTAACATTCTGTTTTTTTATCTAAGTTTAGTTAATTGTTGTTTTATAGATACTAAATTTTAAGTATAGAAAATTTCAGTTTTTGTTAACACACGATCTCGTCTCAGGTGTTGAGATTTATCGTTCAGTACTTTGTGTCTTTTGGGCTATAGTTATTGTTCTATTATTCTCTCCTTGGTTGGTTGTGTATCGGCTATATGCCTATATCTCAAGGGAAATGCAATATGTTGGAAACTGGTGTTGTTAAGTGGTTTAATACTGAAAAGGGATATGGTTTTATTTCACCTGAGTCTGGTGGAAAAGATCTTTTTGTACATTTTTCAGAAATTCAAGGTACAGGTTTTAAGTCACTTGAGGAAAATCAGAGAGTAAGTTTTGTTGTAACTACAGGTCCAAAAGGTCTACAAGCTACAAAAATTCAAATTCTGCAATAGTTTTTGTCTTTTATAAGAACCACTCTTTAATTTAAGGGAGTGGTTTTTTATTTTTTATTTATGTTTTTGTAAAATATTGGTGAAAATTATTTTCATCATACAAAAAGAATAATTTAATACATTATCAGGTCTTGATTAGCAAGATTATTTTTTAAATATAAAGTTCTTGTTTAGTCTAGTCTTATTAAAATGATGGTATTTGGTTTTGAGGTTTGTAAAATATTATTTTTTTAACTATTATTTAGATAGGTTTCTTACATGCATCCTGTTATTGAATCTCTTACTGGTGTAAAGCGCCGTGCTGTTCTAAAAGTGTCTGTTTCAGATGTTGACAATGAACTTAATAAAGAACTATTAAATTTATCTCGAACTACTAAAATATCTGGTTTTAGACCTGGTAAGGCTCCTCTAGATATTGTAAAACGTACATATGGAGCTAATGTTCGTCAAGATGTTATTAGTCGTCTAATAGGTGGTTCATTTGAGAAACTTTTAAAGGAAAATGATTTATCTATAGTGGGTTTTCCTAGTATTACTCCAGAAAAGATTGAAGATAATCAATTTTTATCATTTGTAGCTGATTTTGAGGTTTATCCAAATATTTCTATTCCTGATTTTAGTTCTTTGAATATTAAAAAATACACAAGTAGTATTACTGATGATGATGTAAATAAAACATTAGATTTTCTGAGAAAACAAAAAGCTAGATTTGAGAAAAAAGATAATTATTGTGCATCTAATGGAGATAAGGTTACTCTTAAATTTATTGGTACTATAGATGGAGAACCATTTAACGGTGGTAGCTCAGATTCATTTTCTTTTGTTTTGGGTAATAATCAATTGTTATCTGATTTTGAGAATGCTGTTATTGGTATGAAATCAGGAGATAAAAAGATATTTAACCTTACATTCCCAGAGAATTATCATGATAATAAGGTTGCTGGTAAAACAGCAGAATTTTCTATAGAGATAATAGAAGTTCTAGAGAGTATTTTGCCAGATTTAAATGACGATTTTGCTAAATTATTTAGTAATGAAGATGGTTTTAATTTAGATAAATTAAAACTCAGTGTTCAATCAAGTATAGAAAGAGAAGTTGATATTCGTTTAAAAAATCGTAATAAAAGTAGTGTTATGAATGTTCTGTTAGAGAACATAGAATTTGAAGTGCCAGAATCATTAGTTAGTGCTGAGGTTCAAAATAGATTGAACATTTTGGGGCAGAAATTAAAGTCTCAGGGTAAAAATATAGAGGATTTAAAAGATTTATCATATGATAAGATTTCGGAAGAATCAGCTAAAATGGTAAGATTTGGTCTTCTTATTTCAGATATAGCAAAGAAGAATAATCTTTATGCCAATGATGAACAAATATTTAATTATGTGAATGATTTTGCTAAAAATTATGAAAATCAAGAGCAGTTTATTAATAATTTCTTATCAGACAAGAATAAAAAGTCAGAAATTGAAGCCTTAGTTATTGAGAACAACGTGGTTGATCATGTATTGAGTTTAGCGGATGTTACTGAAGAAAATATAAGTTTTGAAACTTTGATGGGATTAGAATGATCAATAAGAGAGTATTTACAGACTATAGCAATTATTACAATAATAATAATTATAATATATCTTCTGGATATGTGCCTATGGTTGTTGAAAGTTCGGGTAGAGGAGAAAGAGCTTATGATATATATTCTAGATTATTAAAAGAAAGAATTATTTTTTTAGTTGGTCCTATTGATGACAATATTGCTAATTTAGTCGTTGCTCAAATGCTTTTCCTGGAATCTGAAGATCCCAATAAAGATATTAATATATATATTAATTCTCCAGGTGGTTCTATATATGCTGGAATGGCTATTTTTGATACTATGATGTTTGTAAAGCCAGATGTGTCTACTATATGTATAGGACTAGCTGCTAGCATGGGAGCCTTTTTGTTATCTGCTGGTAAGAAGGGTAAGCGTTTTAGTTTACCTAATTCTTCAATAATGATACATCAGCCATCTGGAGGAGCTAATGGTCAGGCTACTGACATACAGATTCACGCTAAAGAAATTCTAAGACTTAAAAATAGATTAAATTTTATTATGTCAGAAAATACAGGTAAAAGCATAGAAGAAATATCTGAAGATACAGATCGTGATAACTTTATGTCTGCTGAAGAGGCTTTGTCTTATGGGTTAATAGATATGGTTGTGGCTTCTCGTTGAGTCTCATCTTAGTTTGTTTGTTTTTGTAAATAAAAACATTTTTAAAATTTTAATAAAACTCTTAGAGATATATTCTTATGTCAGGAAATAATAATTCATATAATTCAGATAATGAGTTTTGTTCTTTTTGTGGTAGAAATAAAAGAGAAGTTGGCAGGCTTTTGTTAGGGCCATCTTCGTTATTTATTTGTAATGAATGTGTAGATGAATGTAGTAAACTTATATTAGAAGATCATGGTAATTATAATAAATCTTCAGAATCAAAAGAATTTTTTAAGAATATTTCCACTCCAAGTAAGATTAAAGAATTTTTAGATAGTTATATTATAGGTCAAGAAGTTCCTAAACGTATTTTATCTGTTGCTGTATATAATCACTATAAACGTCTTGCTTATTCTTTTGAAAATGATAATAAAGATGATATTGAATTAGTAAAAAGTAATGTTTTATTAATAGGACCTACTGGATCTGGGAAGACTTTATTAGGGCAGGTTTTGTCTCGTTTTTTAGATGTTCCTTTTGTAATTGCTGATGCTACTACATTAACAGAAGCTGGTTATGTTGGAGATGATGTAGAAAATATCTTGCATAAATTACTTCAAAGTTGTGATTTTAATATAGAAAAAGCTGAGAGAGGTATTGTTTTTATTGACGAAATAGATAAAATATCTCGCAAATCAGAAAATGTTTCTATTACTAGAGATGTTTCTGGAGAGGGTGTTCAACAGGCTTTATTGAAAATTATTGAGGGTACAACAGCATCTGTTCCTGCTAAAGGTGGTAGAAAGAATCCTAACCAAGATTTTATACATATTAATACAAGTAATATATTATTTATAGTAGGTGGTGCTTTTGATGGTATTAAAAAGATTATTCTAGATAGAAAAGATAAATCGAGAATTGGTTTTCATGTGTCTATTTTTGATCATGATATTAAATCAAGTAATTGTTTATTTGAGGATATCGAGCCAGATGATCTTATAAAATTTGGTTTGATACCAGAGCTTGTAGGTAGATTGCCTATCATATCTTCATTAAAAGATTTAGATGAAAATGATTTGGTAAGAGTTTTAAAAGAACCAAAAAATGCTTTAATAAAGCAATACCAGAAAATATTTTCTATGGATGGTGTTGATCTTGAATTTACAGATAAATCGCTAATTGCTATTGCTAGAAAGTCTTTAGAACGTAAAACTGGTGCTCGTGGGTTGAGATCTGTTATTGAAAATGTTTTATTTGATACAATGTACAGTATTCCAGATAATCATAATGTATCTAAAGTTATTGTGGACACTATAGAAGCCTCTGATGAGGTAAAGGTCATTGTTTTAGATAAAGATAACGATAGTAGATAGTTATATAATATTGTAGTATAAATCTAGTAGACGGAAATTTCTTTTTATAATGATATTGAATTGTTAATTATTGATACCAAATAGTATCTATCTTCTTAGATATTATTTTAACGATTATTCCTATTAAATAGAGGATTTGCTTATGTCTGCAAGCCAGACTGTTCTTTCTGAATCAGTTTATTTACCTTTGTTACCGCTTAGAGATGTGGTTGTTTTTCCTTATATGACCATTCCCTTATTTGTTGGTAGATCTCGCTCTATCCGTGCTCTTGAGATAGCAATGGAAAGTGATAAAAATGTTGTCCTTGTTGCTCAGAAATCAGCTGGTAAAGATGATCCTAATTCTAGCGATTTATACGATGTTGGTTGTGTAGCAAATGTTTTACAGATGTTAAAATTACCAGATGGAACTGTGAAAGTTCTAGTTGAAGGTGTAAGAAGAGTTATCATTAATTCTGTAGAGGAAACTGATACACATTTTATGTGTAACATAAATTATATAGAGAATGCTTGCAGTGCTTCTAATATTGAAATTGAAGCTTTAAGACGTGCTCTTATGGATCAGTTTGATCAATATATAAAACTCAATAAAAAAATTCCAGCAGAAATCATAACTTCAATATCAGAAATAAGTGATATTTATCGTTTTGTCGATACTCTTTCATCTCATCTTCCTATTAAACTAGAATACAAACAACGTATTTTAGAAATGAGCTCATTAATTGAGAGGATAGAATTCTTATTGTCCCAAATAGATAATGAGATTGAAATTCTACAAGTAGAAAAGAAAATCAAAACTCGCATCAAAAAACAAATGGAAAAAAGCCAAAAGGATTATTATCTTAATGAGCAATTTAAAGCCATTCAAAAAGAGCTTGGTGAGGGAGATGATATTTCTGGTTTGGAAGAACTAGAAAAAAAGATTATTTCTAGTCATATATCTAAAGAAGCACGTAAGAAAGTAGAAGCAGAATTTTCTAAATTAAAAATGATGTCCCCAATGTCAGCAGAGGCAAATGTAGTAAGAAATTATATTGAGACTGTTGTTAATTTACCTTGGAAAAAGAAGAGTAAAATAAATCTTGACATAAGGCATGCTGAAAATTCTTTAGATTGTGATCATTACGGTTTAGATAAGGTAAAAGAGCGTATTTTAGAATATTTAGCTGTTCAAAAAAGGGTTCATAAAATAAAGGCTCCTATTTTGTGTTTAGTAGGTCCTCCAGGTGTAGGGAAAACTTCATTAGGTCAATCTATAGCTAAAGCAACTAATCGCAAATTTGTTAGAATGGCTTTAGGAGGAGTAAGAGATGAAGCCGAGATTAGAGGTCACCGTCGTACTTACATAGGATCTATGCCAGGTAAAATATTACAAAGTTTATCTAAGTCTGGTGTTCGTAATCCTTTATTTTTACTTGATGAAATTGATAAGATAGGTATGGATTTTAGAGGAGATCCGGCTTCAGCTTTGTTGGAAGTTTTAGATCCAGAGCAAAATAATACTTTTCAAGATCACTATATTGAGATAGATTTTGATCTTTCAGATGTTATGTTTGTTGCTACAAGTAATACAATGAATATACCACCTGCTTTATTAGATCGTATGGAGGTTATAAATTTATCTGGATATACTGAATATGAAAAATTATATATAGCTAAGAATCATTTAATTCCTAAGCTTTTTAAAAGCAATGGTTTATCTCTAGAAGAGTTGGAAATAAAAGATTCTGCTTTAACAGACATAATACGTTACTATACTAGAGAAGCTGGTGTTAGATCATTAGAAAGGGAAATTAGTAAAATTTGTAGAAAGATAGTTAAATTATTTTTACAACAAGAAGAAAGTGGTAGTTATTCTAAATCTATTTTAGTAGTTAATTCTGAGAATTTAGATAAATATCTTGGAGTTCGTCGTTATGATTTTGGTTTAACGCAAAAAGAGAATAGAATAGGACAAGTTACTGGATTAGCTTGGACACAAGTTGGTGGTGATTTGTTAACCATTGAAGTTGTTGATTTATATGGCAAAGGTGGTATATTACGTACTGGTTCTTTAGGTGATGTTATGAAAGAATCTGTAGATACTGCACGTACTGTAGTTAAAGCTAGATTAGGTTCTCTGGGGCTTTCTGAAGATTTTTTTGATAAAAGAGATATACACGTACATTTTCCTGAAGGGGCTACTCCCAAAGATGGTCCATCAGCTGGTATAGCAATAGTGACTGCTATGGCTTCTTCTCTATCTAATATTCCTGTAAGATCAGATGTTGCTATGACAGGAGAGATCACTTTACGTGGAGAAGTCCTAGCTATAGGTGGATTAAAAGAAAAATTATTAGCTGCTCATTCTGGTGGAGTTAAAGTTGTTATTATTCCAGAAGATAATGTTAGAGATTTAACTGATATTCCAGATATTGTGAAAGAAAATCTTGAAATAGTTCCAGTTAGATGGATAGATAAAGTTCTGGATATTGCTTTGGAAAAAAAACCCAGAGCGTTATCAAAAATAAAATCATCTAAAAGAATCAATGACTCTAAAGATGGAATTAGCTTGAAACATTAATTTATTTATTCAGTCTTTAATTATTAGTGTTATAAATACTAATTTATAAAGACTGAATATTTTAATATTTTAGCTATTTAAAACTTTTGCAATGCTCGAAGCAACTATATCAATATTATTATTGTTGAGTGCGGCAACACATATTCTTCCGCTAGAAACTGCATATACAGCAAATTTGTTTCTTAAATCATCAACTTGTTTTGTTGTGAGTCCTGAATAAGAAAACATTCCTTTTTGATTAAGTACGAAATTAAAATCTTGTTTAGCCCCATGTTCTTTAATTTTATTTACTAATTGTTTTCTCATGCTTTTTATTCTGGTGCGCATGTCAGATAATTCTGTTTCCCATAATTGAAATAATTCACTTGAGTTAAGTATTGAGCTTACAATAGTAGCTCCGTGGGTTGGGGGATTAGAATATATGGTTCTAATTATTCTCTTAATTTGGCTTAATACATTAGATGTTTCATTCTTATTGTTGGTTATAATTGTAAGAGCTCCTACTCTTTCTCCATACAGAGAGAAAGATTTCGAAAAAGAAGAACTAATAAAGCAGTTAATACCCATTGTAGCAAACATTCTTACTACGTTTGAATCGGTCTCTAAATCTTCTCCAAATCCTTGATATGCAATATCAAGAAATGGAATTAGATTTCGAGCTTGGATTGTTTTAGCAATTTCTTCCCATTGATGTGTAGTTGGATCTACTCCAGTTGGATTATGACAACATGCATGTAGTACTACTATTGTGTTATCTTTAGCATTTCTTAATGTTTCTAGCATTTCTTCGAATGCTATTCCACGGGTAAGAGGGTTATAATAAGGATAGTATTCAACTTCAAATTCAGCTCTTTCAAAAAGTGCTTTGTGGTTTTCCCAGCTTGGATTGCTAATAAGAACTTTTGAATTAGGAAACAATTGTTTAAGAAAATCAGCACCAATTTTAAGAGCTCCTGTTCCTCCAAGTGTTTGTACTGTTAGTGCTCTGTCTTCTTCTATGATGCTAGAGTTTTGTCCTAGTAGTAAATTCATTGCCCCTTTATTGTAAGAGGCTATACCATCTATTGGTAAGTATCCTTTAGGAGTAGATTTTTCAATATGTGATAGTTCTGATTTGTATACTGCTTTCATCAGAGGTATTTTACCATTATCATCATAGTATACACCAACACCAAGATTAACTTTCCCTGGTCTGTTATCAGAGTTAAATTGCTCATTAAGACCGAGTATTGGGTCGCGAGGAGCCAATTGGACAGATTGAAATATATCATTCATAATTTAAAATCACTAAAAAATATTAATAGATGCCAATTAAATACCTAAAAAGTATTTCACCATATAGAGTTTAGCATGACATTTTCCGAATTTGTAAGTTTCTCCAATAGTCCTTTTAATATTTCTCAACCTTACCCGCCAGCTGGTGACCAGCCAGAAGCTATTGATAGTTTGTTAAGAGGTGTATATGAAGGATCTAAATATCAAACCCTTTTAGGAGTTACTGGGTCGGGTAAAACATATACCATGGCTAATATTATAGCTCGTTCAGGTAAACAATCTCTTATTTTAGCACCTAATAAAACATTAGCTGCTCAGTTGTATGCAGAAATGAGAGATTTTTTTCCAAATAATGCAGTAGAATATTTCGTTTCTTATTATGATTACTATCAACCAGAAGCGTATGTTCCTTCACGTAATATGTTTATTGAGAAAGATGCTCAAATTAATTCACATATAGAACAAATGCGTTTGTCAGCTACTAAAAGCTTATTAGAAAGGAAAGATACAATAATAGTTAGTACTGTTTCATGTATTTATGGTATTGGAGATGTATCTTGTTATAATTCTATTGCTTTAACATTAAGGATTGGTAATTTTTTATTAAGAAATAGTATTTTTGAGCAGCTTGTTTTAATGCAATATAAAAGAAATGATTTAGATTTTAGTAGAGGTTCTTTCAGGGTAAGAGGTGAATATATTGATGTTTTTCCAGCGGAGAATTTTGATCTTGCTCTAAGAATAGGATTATTTGATGATAGGATAGAGTCTCTGGAAATTTTTGATCCATTAACTGGTGCTATTGTTGATAGAATATCACGATTCTCTGTTTACCCTGTTACTCACTATGCAGTTCCAAGATCTAAAGTAGAACAGGCTATAGAGTCAATCAAAGAAGAATTGTCTCAACAATTGGTTGTTTTAGCAAGAGAAAATAAACAATTAGAGTTACAGCGTTTGGAACAGCGTACTTTGTTTGATTTGGAAATGTTGCAAGAAACTGGTTTTTGTAAAGGTATAGAGAATTATAGTAGGCATTTGAGTGGAGGTATGCCTGGAGAACCACCTAGTACATTAATCGATTATTTACCTGAAGATTCATTAATTTTTATTGATGAAAGTCATGTTACTCTTGGTCAAATATCAGGAATGTACCATGGAGATAGATCTCGCAAAGAGAATCTAGTTATGTATGGTTTTCGTCTACCTTCTGCTTTAGATAATAGACCTTTGAAATTTTGTGAATTTGAAAAAAGAGTTAGGCAGTGTATTTTTATTTCGGCAACTCCTTCTGATTATGAGATAACTCATTCTAAATATATTGTTGAGCAGTTAGTGAGACCAACAGGATTGGTTGACCCTGAAGTAGAAATAAGGCCAGCTAAAACACAAGTTGATGATTTATTGTTTCAGATAAAGGAACGAATTTCAAAGAAAGAAAGAGTTTTAGTAACTACCTTAACTAAACGCATGTCAGAGAATCTAACTGATTTCTTAAATGATAATGGGATAAAAGTTAGATATTTGCATTCTGATATAGATACAGTTGAACGAGCAGATATATTAAGAGATTTACGTTTGGGTGTTTTTGATGTTTTGGTGGGAATAAATTTATTAAGAGAGGGTTTGGATATTCCTGAGGTTTCACTAGTGGCCATATTAGATGCTGATAAGGAAGGATTTCTAAGATCTGAACGTAGTTTAATTCAAACTATAGGTAGGGCAGCAAGACATTTAAATGGTCATGCGATTCTTTATGCTGATATTGTTACTAAATCTATGAAAAAAGCTATTGATGAAACTTCTAGAAGGAGAGAAAAACAATTAAGTTTTAATAGGATTAATGGTATTGAACCTAAAGGTATAAAGAAAGAAATTCGTTATTTAATAGATGGTCTTATAAATAATAATACTATAAAACCAAGTATTAATTATGATAAGAGTTTATTTAAAAATGAAAAAAAATTATCTAAAGAAATAAAAAGATTAGAGAAGCTTATGGTTAATTATGCTAATAAATTGGAGTTTGAAAAGGCTTCTTCTACTAGAGATTCTTTAAATGAATTAAAAAAAATGTTTCTTTTTAATTCTTAATATAGAACAGAGGTGTCTATGTCGATAAAAATATTATTTGTTTGTATGGGAAATATTTGCAGATCTCCAACTGCAGAAGTTATTTTTAACGCTATTTTAATAAAAAAAGGTTTCAGTAATCAAATTTCTACTGACTCTGCTGGAACACATGCTTTTAATATTGGTAGAAATCCAGATATTAGAGCCATAGAAGAGGCAAAGAATAGAGGTTATGATATGTCTTCTCATAAATCTCGTCAAATTAATCATGATGATTTTATAAACTTTGATTTGATTATTGGAATGGATTTTGAAAATATGAGTTTCTTACGGAAAAAATGTCCTTTTAAAGAACTTTATAAATTAAGTTTACTAATGAGATACTCTAGTCAATATAATTTAGATGTAGTTCCTGATCCTTATTATGATGAACTAGATGGATTTAGTAAGGTGTTTGATTATATTGAAGATGCTTGTCAAGGGTTATTTGAATTTGTATATAAAAATTACTCTAGTAAATTAGTAACTTGATGATTACATATTATTTTTTAACATAATTTCCTATTAAATTAGTAGGGAATTATGTTAATATAATAATATAAATATATTGAAGTGGAGAAGGCAAGTGCGACTAACAACTAGAAGTCGATTCGCTGTGACGGCTATGCTTGAATTGGCTATTAGTCAAAAAGGTGTAGTAAGTTTAAGTGTTATTAGTGAGCGTCATAATCTTTCAGTTTCTTATTTAGAACAATTATTTTTAAAGTTAAGAAAGAGATCTTTGGTTAGTGGTGTGCGTGGTCCTAGTGGTGGGTATTATCTTTTAAAACCTGCAGATCAGATAACTATAGCAGACATTATTTCTGCTGTAGATGAGGTTTTAGATGCTACGAATTGTAAAGGGAATATAAATTGTAATAAAAATATAAATGGCAAACCTGTCAAATGTATAACACATGATTTATGGTCTTCATTTAATTATAAAATGTTTGAGTATTTAAATTCAATTTCTTTACAGAATTTATTAGATTGCAATAATAAAGTTTTTCAAAATAAAAAATCTAATTTATCTAACTATGTTAAAAATAGTTTAAGTACTGTAGATGATATTGTCTTCATAAGATAAGGATATAAATGTATGTTAGGTAAATTAGATCAAGTTTATATGGATTATTCAGCAACTACTCCTGTAGATCCAAGAGTTGTGGATAAAATGGTTTTGTGGTTATATGAAAATCCTGGTAATCCAGCTTCTCGTAGTCATGCTTTTGGATGGAAAGCTGAAGAAGCAGTAGAAAACGCTAGAAAAGAAGTTGCAAAGCTTGTTAATGCTGATTATCGTGAGATTATTTGGACATCTGGTGCTACAGAGTCCAATAATTTAGCGATTAAAGGGGCTGCTAATTTTTACTCTCAAAAAGGGAAGCATATTATCACAGTTAAAACTGAGCATAAGGCAGTTTTAGATACTTGTCGTGAGTTAGAGCGCAAGGGATTTGAGGTAACATATTTAGATGTAAGAGAAGATGGGTTACTAGATATAGATCTTTTAAAATCAGCGATGAGGAATGATACTGTTTTAGTAACAGTTATGATGGTAAATAATGAAATAGGTGTTATTCAGGATATTGAATCTATAGGAAATTTATGTAGATCAAAAGGAGTAATTTTTCATGTTGATGCAGCTCAGGCAACTGGAAAAGTTGAAATTAACTTAGAAAATTTATCTGTTGATCTTATGTCATTCTCTGCTCATAAGACTTATGGCCCTAAAGGGATAGGTGCACTTTACGTTCGTAGAAAACCCAGAGTAAGAATTGAAGCTCAGATGCATGGAGGAGGTCATGAAAGAGGTCTTAGATCTGGAACATTGGCTACTCATCAAATTGTTGGTATGGGTGAGGCATTTCGTATAGCTGGTGAAGAGTTTTTGCAGGAAAATGAACGTATAAAAATGTTAAGAGATAGATTGTGGAAAGGTATATCAAATATAGAAGAAATATACATTAATGGTAGTACTGAACATAGAGTTTCTCATAATTTAAATGTAAGTTTTAATTATGTTGAGGGTGAATCTTTGATGATGGCTTTGAATAAATTGGCTGTTTCTAGTGGTTCTGCTTGTACATCAGCTAGTTTAGAGCCTTCTTATGTTTTAAGAGCTCTTGGTCGTAGCGATGAGTTGGCTCATAGTTCTATACGTTTTACATTAGGTAGATTTTCTACTATCGAAGAAGTTGATTATACTATTAATTTATTGATAGATAAGGTTAGTAAATTAAGAGAATTATCACCTTTATGGGAAATGTCAAAAGATAATATTGATCTTAATACTTTTCAGTGGTCTAACAATAATCATTAAAATATAAATAAAGGGAATTTATGGCTTATAGTTCTAAGGTTTTGGATCATTATGAGAATCCTCGTAATGTTGGTTCATTGGATAAAACTGATTCTTCTGTTGGTACTGGTATGGTAGGAGCGCCAGCTTGTGGTGATGTAATGAAATTACAAATTAAAGTTAATGATGATGGTTTTATAGAGGATGCAAAGTTTAAGACATATGGTTGTGGATCTGCTATTGCTTCAAGTTCTTTAGTGACTGAGTGGGTAAAAGGGAAATCTATAGATCAAGCTTTGAGTATACGTAATGTTGATATAGCTGAAGAACTTGCTTTACCTCCTGTAAAAATACACTGTTCTATTCTTGCTGAAGATGCAATCAAATCAGCTATTGAAGATTATAGAATAAAAAATAAAAATAATACTATTTAGGATAAAGTTGTGTCTGTGAATCTTACTGAAAAAGCGGCGTTAAGAGTATCTGAATTTTTAGATAAGCGGAAAGCAGGTATAGGATTGAGAATTAGAATTAAGACTACTGGTTGTTCAGGGTTGTCTTATAAGCTTGAGTATGCTGATGCTTTTGATAAAAACAATGTTATGTTTGAGAGTTTTGGTGTAAAAGTTTTTATAGATAAGAATGATTTGATTTATTTAGATGGTACTAAAATTGATTATGTGAAAGAAGGTTTAAAAGAAGGTTTTAAATTTATTAATCCTAATGAAAAAGCTAAGTGTGGCTGTGGCGAGTCTTTTACAGTATAAAAATGATAAACTATTCTAATTATTTTAAGTTGTTTGGTTTGGATTTTGCTTTTGAGATAGAAGAAGAAAAACTTGATAAGGCTTGGAGAAAAATATCTAATTTTGTTCATCCTGATAGACATAGAATCTCAAGTTCAATGGATCAAATGGCAGCCATTAAATTATCTTCTTTTGTTAATAATGCTTATTCTATATTAAGCAATCCAATAAAAAGAGCACAGTATATTTGCGAGTATAATGGTATTAATTTTAATAATAATATAGATATTAGTAAAGACTTTCTTTCTAAACAATTAGAATGGAGGGAATCATTAGAGTTGATATTTAATCAGAAAGATTTGAGCATTTTAAATGAGTTTATAAGTAGTCTTTCTAAAGAAATGAGAGAGCGTTTTGAAATATTGTGTGAATTGCTAGATAATAATATTGATTATAAAAAAGCCAGCTTAATTATTAAAGAACTTATGTTTATTGATAAAATAATGCAAGAAGCTATTTCTTATAAAAAAATTAATTTTTAAATGCTTTAGGAAAATTTTATAGATGACATTACTACAAATATCTGAGCCTGAGGAAGAAACTATTTTATCAAATAGAAGAATAGCAATTGGTATAGATTTGGGAACAACAAACTCTTTAGTCTCATTTATTAATGAATTAGGTGAACCAGAAATTATTTGTGATGATAATGGTAATTCATTATTTCCTTCAATTGTGAGTTATAGAAATGATAATTCAGTTCTTATGGCTTATGACGCTATAGAGTTCTTAGGTGACTTAAATACTATTTCTTCATTTAAAAGATTTATTGGTAAGACATTTAAAGATATAAATGTTGATGATATACCTTATGAGTTTGTTAACAATGATAATTTTTTAAAAATAAAAACTGTGGCTGGAGATATAACTCCAGTTGAGATTTCTGCTCATATGATCTTATTCTTGAAAAGATTAGCAGAAAAGAAATTAAAAAAAGAAATTAATGATGTTGTTATAACCGTTCCAGCTTATTTTAATGAAAGTCAACGTCAATCAACCTGTGATGCTGCAAATTTAGCTGGTTTAAATATTCTACGTTTATTAAATGAACCTACTTCTGCCGCTATTGCTTATGGTTTAGAGAATACTGCTGAAGGTGTTCATATAGTATTTGATTTAGGAGGTGGAACTTTTGATGTTTCTATTCTTAAAATAAATGCTGGATTATTTGAAGTGATAGCAACATCAGGTGATACCTCTTTAGGAGGTAATGATTTTGACAGAGTTATAGTAGATTATATTTGTAATTCATTCATAGATGAGATAATTTCTTTAGAAGATAGATTAAAACTATTTCATAGAGCTAAAGAAATACGTGAATATTTATCTGATAATGATAGTTATATTTTTTCTATAGAATTAGATAATGGACGGATAGTAGAAGGTTTTATTACAAGAGATATTTTTGAGAATTTATCTAATAAATTATTAGAAAGAATAAAAACTTGTCTTAATAAAGCAATGCTAGACTCAAGGTTAGAAATACGAGATATATTTGATATTGTTATGGTTGGTGGTGCAACTAGAATGCCTGTCATTAGAAAGTTAGTTAATAACTTCTTTGCTAAAGAACCATTATGTAGTATAGATCCTGATAAAGTAGTAGCAATAGGAGCTTCGTTTCAAGCTGATCGCTTAGTAAATAATCTTGATAATGATTGGTTATTGTTAGATGTTACTCCTTTATCATTAGGAATTGAGACTATGGGAGGTTTTTTTGAAAAAATTATATTTCGTAATACAAAAATTCCAACAATAGCAAAACAGGAATTTACAACCATAAAAGATTTTCAGAAAGCAATTAGTATTCATGTTCTTCAAGGAGAAAGTAATTTAGCCTCAGAATGTAGATCTCTTTCTTATTTTGAACTTAATGATATTCCATTAATGAAAGCTGGTATTCCTCGCATTGAAGTCCTTTTCCAAATAGATGCTGATGGTTTATTAAAAGTATTTGCGAAAGATATTAATACGAATATAGAAGCTAGTGTTATTGTAAAACCATCTAATGGTTTGAC
The DNA here is from genome assembly GCF_000340795.1 of Candidatus Kinetoplastibacterium desouzaii TCC079E. Classification (NCBI taxonomy): domain Bacteria; kingdom Pseudomonadati; phylum Pseudomonadota; class Betaproteobacteria; genus Candidatus Kinetoplastidibacterium; species Candidatus Kinetoplastidibacterium desouzai. Next base: position 294,299 of record NC_020294.1, read on the forward strand.
TAGTGATATTATTAAAAATATGATATATCAATATAACTGTAATCAGAATGTTGAGAATTCTAAACGCAAATTATCAGAGGCTAAGTTGTATTTACAAAAACTAATAGAAACAGTTAAAGATGCAATAGATAAAGATAAAGATTTATTGAGCACTCAAGAATTAGAAAAGATAAATATTCTTCTTTTGAAAGCTAACAAAAATATAGATAGTAGTGATATAAGTTTGATAAAAAAAATTACAAATGAATTGTCCAAATCAACAGAAGATTTTGCTATCTTAAGAATGAATAATGCAATAAAAAAACTTTTTTATAATTAATATTATGTATAACTATGCCTAAAATAACAGTACTTCCTCACACAGAAATTTGTCCTAATGGAAAGATTATAAAAGATGCTCCTGAAGGATTATCTATATGTAAAATATTATTAGCTAATAATATAGCTATTGAACATGCTTGCGAACTTGTTTGTGCTTGTACAACATGTCATATTATTGTAAAAGAAGGATATGATTCTTTAAATGATATTGATGATATGGAAGAAGATATGTTAGATAAAGCCTGGGGTCTATCACATAATTCTCGTTTGTCTTGTCAATCAATACTTGGTAGTGTTGATTTGGTAATTGAAATACCCAAATATACCATAAATCATGCAAAGGAATAAGATAGTGCTAGATATTTTATATGCTAGCACTATTTTTTTATTCTGGTCTCATATGAGGAAATAGAATAATATCTCTTATATTAGATTTATTTGTTAGTATCATTAATAATCTATCTATTCCTATTCCACATCCTCCAGTTGGAGGCATGCCGTATTCCAATGATTTCACATAATCCAAATCAAAGAAAAGATTTTCTTCATCTGGTGAAATATTTTTCTTATTAACTTGATCGGATAGCCTTTTAAATTGTTCTTCTGGATCATTTAATTCAGAGAATCCATTGGCAATTTCGCGTCCAGCAATAAAAAGTTCAAATCTTTCTGCTATTTCTGGTTCTTGGTCTTTTGTTCTTGCTAAAGGAGATGTTTCTTTAGGATAATTTATTATGTATGTTGGATTCCATATTTTTTCTTCAGTTGTTTCTTCAAATAAATAAAGTTGTAGTTGTCCTATAGATGAATCTTTGATGTTTTCTAATTTTAATTTATTGTTTATTTTTATAACTTCATTACATAAGAAATTATGATCATTAAGTTTGCTTTTATCATATATGTGATTATATTTGCAAATGGCATCACACATATCTAATTGCTCAAATTTTTTTGAGAAATCTAAATATTGATTTTGAAATGGTATAATGTCTTTTTTATGAGTTATAGATACTGTTTCTTTTATAAGTTTTTCTGTAAATGTCATTAACCAATTATAATCAGTATAAGCAGCGTAAAACTCCATCATTGTAAATTCAGGATTATGTTTTGGGCTAACTCCCTCATTTCTAAAGTTACGATTTAATTCAAAAACTCTTTCAAATCCACCAACTATTAATCTTTTTAAATATAACTCCGGGGCTATTCTTAGATACATATCCATATTTAAAGCATTATGGTGAGTAACAAATGGTTTTGCTGCTGCTCCTCCTGGTATTGGATGTAACATCGGAGTTTCAACTTCCATAAAATTTGAATCAGACATATAATTTCTAATATAACTAATTATTTTACTTCTTGTTTGAAAGGTATCTCTTGTTTCTTTAGACATTATAATATCAAGATATCTTTGTCGATATTTTATATTATGATCAGAAATTCCATGAAATTTATCAGGAAGAGGTCTTATGGATTTTGATAGAAGATTTATTGATGATGCGTATATTGATAGTTCTTCTTTATTGGTTTTAAAAATAGTACCTTCTATTGCAACTATATCACCTATATCAAATTGTTTGAAATTATCATACATAATAACATCTAGCTTTTTTTTATCTAAATATACTTGTATTCTATCTGTATCATCTTGTATGTTTATAAAACTAGCTGAACCCATAATTCTTTTTAACATTACTCTACCAGCTATTCTTACAAAACTATTGTGAGTTTTTAATTCTTCTTTACTTAATTTATTATATTTCTTAATTAAATCTATATTTTTATCAGTAGGAATAAAATTATTTGGATAATTAAATCCTTTTTCTCTGGTTTTTTGTAGTTTTACTCTTCTTTCTTCTGTGATTTTATTATCTATATTTTCAAAAGTGTTACAGGAATTTTTATTCATAATTTTATAAATGTTTTGTTTTATAGGATTTATTTTTGTGCTAAGAAATATGATCAAGATAGAATCTTATTCTATATTTTTATATGCCTTGTTTGAGACTGTTGTTAATAAAAATATCTAAGTCTCCATCTAATACTTTTTGTGTGTTAGATACTTCAATATTTGTTCTAAGATCTTTGATCCTACTCTGATCTAATACATAAGATCTTATTTGATGTCCCCATCCGACATCAGTTTTAGAATCTTCTAATATTTGTTGTTCATTTAAGCGATTTCTTTTTTCTAAATCGTATAACTTTGATTTTAATATTTGTAAAGCTTCTGCTTTATTTCTATGTTGAGATCTATCACTTTGACATTGTACCACTATTCCTGTTGGTTGATGTGTAATCCTAACCGCAGAGTCTGTTTTGTTTATATGTTGTCCACCAGCTCCACTAGCTCTATATGTATCAATTCTTAAGTCTGAAGGATTTATTTCTATTTCAAATGATTCATCTATTTCGGGATAAACGAATATACTTGCAAATGATGTATGTCTACCATTAGAAGAATCAAAGGGGCTTTTTCTTACTAATCTATGTATACCTGTTTCTGTACGTAAATACCCAAATGCGTAATTTCCAATAATTTTTAAGGTTGCTGATTTTATTCCAGCAACATCACCTATTGATTCTTCTATTAATTCAGTTTGAAATCCTTTTTTTTCTGAGTATTTTACATACTGTCTTAATAACATAGAAGCCCAATCTTGAGCTTCTGTTCCACCTGCTCCAGCCTGAATATCTAAGAAACAATTTAGAGGATCAGTTTCATTATGAAACATTCTTTTGAATTCTAAAGTTTCAATTTTTTCTTTAATGAAATTTGTATTTTCGTTTAAATTTTTTATAGTTTTATGATCTTCATCATTTTGCGCTAGATAAAATATTTCTATTGAATCTTGAATTTCTTCATATATGCTATCAATATCATGTAATATTTCTTCTATAGTTCTTTTTTCTTTGCTAATTAGTTGAGCATTATGTGGATTATCCCATAAATGTGGATCTTCTAATTCTGAATCAATAATTTTCAATCTTTCAATTTTTTTATCATATTCAAGATACCTCCGAAGATCAATTATTCTTGTTAAGAGATCTTTAAGATTAACTAATATATTATTTTGACCTTCTATATTCATAATTTTTTATATATTCTAAAATTAATTATTTTTGATGTTTAAACGTTTGTGAACTTCTTGTGAAATAAAAGACATATCAGCTCTACCAAAAAAATTCTTTTTTAATTCTTTTAAAATCTTTCCAATTAATGATTTATCCATAACATCTGTTTTAATAGATAATATAGTCTTGTCTATTGCTTCTAATATTTCTTCAATTGATGCTTGGTTAGGTAATAATTCTTTTAGAATTATAATTTCTTCTCTTTCTTGTTCAGCTTTTTCTTGTCTGTTGGCTGCTTCGAATGCTTTAATCGATTCTAGTCTTTGTTTAATTTGTGTTTGTATTATAGAGATAATTTCTACGTCACTTAAATCTGCTTGTTTGTTTATTTCTTTTTCCTTTATTGATGCTAATAATAGTCTTAATGTGCTTAAACGTATTGTTTGTTTTTGTTTCAATGCTTCTTTTATGTAAGAAGTTATATTGTTCTTAATATTACTTGAGTCCATATGTTTTATAGAAAATTTAATTATAATTACTAATATAAAGTTGTTTGTTATAAATTCTATAGTATATTACATTCTTTTTAAGGTAAATTTAATTAATTTAATTGACCTTCATATAATAATTTTATTATAAAATATACAGATATGTCTTATTCAGTAAAAGAAATTTTTAAAAGTTTACAGGGTGAAGGTTTTCATACTGGTCGTGTTGCCATTTTTTGTAGATTTTCTGGTTGTAATTTATGGAACGGAAAAGAATATAGTAAGTCTAGTGCGTTGTGTAAATTTTGTGATACAGATTTTGTTGGCACAGATGGTATTAATGGTGGGAAATTTAAGAGTGCAGATTCATTAGCGCAAAAAATTTTAGAAGAGTGGGGTGATGGTAGAGATAATCGTTATGTTATATTAACAGGTGGAGAACCTTTGCTTCAGGTAGATATTTTCTTAATAGAAGCTTTGCATAAAATTAATTTTACTGTTGCAATTGAAACTAACGGTACCATTGTACCTCCTAATGGAATAGATTGGGTATGTGTTAGCCCTAAAGGTTCAAGTAATATAATTTTAAAAGAAGGTAATGAACTTAAATTAGTTTATCCTCAATTAGAAATTGATCCTTCAATTTTTTTAAGATGGAATTTTCAGTATTTCTTTTTGCAGCCTTTGGATGATTATAATGTTAAGTTTAATACTAAATTAACTGTTGATTATTGTATAAATAATCCTAAATGGCGTTTGAGTCTCCAAACGCATAAATACATAGGAATTCCATGATTTCAATTACTAGAAAATTAGAGTTTGACGCTGGTCATAGAATCCCTAATCATAAAGGGGAATGTAAAAATATACATGGTCATAGGTATTTATTAGAAATAACTTTGGAGGGTGATTTATCAGAATATAGAGATAAATCTGACGATGGTATGGTTATGGACTTTTCAGATATAAAAAAAATAGCTATAAAGAATCTTGTATCAATTTGGGATCATTCATTTTTTAGTTTTTATAAAGATAAACAAATATTAGATTTTTTGAATAGTTTACCAAATCATAAAACTGTAGTTTTAGATAAAATCCCCACAGTAGAAAATCTTGCATTAATCGCCTATAACACTTTATTTCCTTTTTATAATAAAATTTATAATAAAAATCTTGTTTTAAAAAAAATATGTATTTATGAAACTCCTAATTGTTGGGCTGAGTACACCTGTAATTAATTATTAAATAAATTCTGATTGATAATGAGTTTTGATACTTTTATGCTAAAACTAGCTTTAGAGGAAGCTAAGAATGCTTATAATATAGATGAAGTTCCTGTAGGAGCAGTTGTAGTTGATAGGTTTGGTGATGTTATTGGATATGGATATAATCGAACTATAGTTGACTGTGATCCTACAGCTCATGCAGAGATAGTAGCAATTAGATCAGCATCTAAGAGTAGTAATAATCATAGGCTGTTTGGTGCCAATATTTATGTTACATTGGAACCATGTTTAATGTGTCTGGGTGCTATTTTTCATTCTCGTATAGAGAATGTTATTTATGGAGCAAAGGATAAAAAATTTGGTTTTTCTGAAAATATTTTTAATATTTCAGATTTAAAAAAAATTAATCACCATGCTAATGTCTCTCAGTCTAAAGATAATATTGTGTTTGAATGTGGGAATATATTAAGTATGTTCTTTGAAGGAAAACGTAATAAATAATCAGGTTAAAGATGAGTTTTTTATATATTTAAAAATGTTTTATTCATGAGAACATTGAAAGAGTTTTGTAGATATGAATTCACTATTAAGAATA